>JAQGMQ010000374.1 GCA_028292305.1 Rhodoferax sp. | reverse complement strand
CAGCCTCGGCGTTCAAGCTGTCACGTCATTCCCCGAAGCCGACGGCACTTCGCTGAACGCCGCAGATTCCGCCATCGTCACCGAGATGGTGCGCGACCCCGAGCGCCACGTGCCGCCCGGCAATGCGCAACGCCGCGTGACGCTGCACCTGCCGGTGGACATCCGCAGCTTCGCGCTGATGTTCGTGGCCATGGTGGCCGGCCTGTACCTGCTGCATTGGGCCAGCGCCGTGTTCATCCCGGTGCTGCTCGGTCTTCTGCTGAGTTATGCGCTGTCGCCAGTGGTTGACTTGCTGCAGCGCTGGCGCATCCCGCGGGTGCTGGGCGCGTCGGTCTTGCTGCTGGCCATCATGGCCGGCCTGGCCGCCACGGCCTACCGGCTCAGCGCCGACGCCTCGCGCCTGGTCGAAGCCTTGCCGGTGGCGGTGCAAAAACTGAAAGAAGTGGCCGAGGCCCGCGCCGACGGCAAACAAGGCGCGTTTCAGACCATGCAGAAAGCGGCCGACCAACTGGAGCAGGTGGCCAACGGGGGGAACGCCGAAGGCCGGCAGGTGGCTCGCGTCCGTGTCGAAGGCTCGCGCTTCCGTTTCAAGGACTACCTGTGGTCGGGCACGCTCGGCCTGGCGAGCCTGCTGGGCCAGGGCGTGATGGTGCTGTTCATGACCTTCTTCCTGCTGGTGGCCGGCGACACCTTCCGGCGCAAGCTGGTGCGCGTGGCCGGGCCCACGCTGCAAAAGCGCCGGGTCACGGTGCAGGCGCTCAACGAGATCACGCAGCAGATCCAGCGGTTTCTGCTGATGCACGTGTTCATCAGCGTGCTGGCCGGCGTGGCCACCGGCCTGGCGTTCTGGGCCATGGGTCTGGAGAACGCGGCCGTGTGGGGCATCATCGGCGCGGTGTTCCGGCTCGTGCCCTATGTGGGCTCGGCCGCGGCCGCCGTCGGCGCATCGCTGGTGGCCTTCCTGCAGTTCGGCACCGCCGACATGGCGCTGCTCATCGCGGGCACCTCGCTCCTGATCCACAGCATTGCCGGTACCTTGATCACGCCCTGGCTCACCAGCCGCGCGAGTTCGCTGAACCCGGTGGCGATCTTCATCGGCGTGATCGCGTTCGGCTGGCTCTGGGGCGTGTGGGGTTTGCTGCTCGGCGTGCCGCTGCTGATGGTGGTGAAGGCCGTGTGCGACCGTGTCGAAGACCTGAAGCCCATCGGCGAGTTCCTCGGCGGGTGACGCCTTGGCAATGTTCGCCCTCCCCTTCCGGGAAGGGTTCGGTTGGGGGCGGGGAAGGAGCCAGTCCGTACCGACCCGGCTTCACCGCGTCAGGCCTTGCGCCAACTCCAGCGTGATCTCCGCCGCCGACACGTCCCGGCACCGGCTCGCGTTCTGCCCCGACCACAAGGGCGAGAAATCGCCGCTGCCCTGGCCCTCGGCATGGGCGCGCAGCGGGCCGATGCGCGCAGTGGCCAGCGGGAACGCAGGCGCCGCGTCGCTCATCGGGCCGAGCTCGCGCATCACGCGGTTGACGATGCCGCGCGCCGGCGCGCCGGTGAACAGGCGGGTCAGCGCGGTGTGGCGGGCGTCGGTACTTTGCAGCGCCTTGCGGTGCACGGCGCTGGTGGTGCATTCGGGGCAGCACAGGTAGACCGTGCCGACCTGCACACCGGCGGCCCCCAGCGCCATGGCCGCGGCCACGCCCGGCGCGTCGACGATGCCGCCGGCCGCAATCACCGGCAGCTTCACCGCGCGCACGATCTGCGGCAGCAGCGCGAAGCTGCCGACCTGGGTCGTCAGGTCCTGGGTGAGGAACATGCCGCGGTGGCCACCGGCTTCCAGGCCCTGGGCAATGATGGCGTCGACGCCTTTGGCCTCGAGCCACAGCGCCTCTTCGACCGTGGTGGCCGAGGCGATGATCTTCGCGCCCCAGCCGCGCACGCGGGCCAGCAGGTCATCGGCGGGCAGGCCGAAGTGAAAACTCACGACCGCGGGCTTGAACGCCTGCAGCACCTCGGCCGCCTCGGTGCTGAACGGCGCGCGGCCAGCCCCGGGCGGCACGTTGCTGTCGAGCCCGGCGGCGGTGTAGTACGGCTGCAATGCCGTGCGCCAGCCGGCGTCGCGGTCCGCGTCAAACGCAGGCGGCGTGTGGCAGAAGAAGTTGACGTTGCAGGGCGCGTCGGTTGCGGCCTGGATGCGCGTGAGCTCGTCACGCAGCACATCCAGGCTCAGCATGGCCGCGGGCAGTGCGCCCAGGCCGCCGGCGCGGCATACGGCAATGGCGAGCGCGCTGCCCTGCACGCCGGCCATGGGCGCCTGCAGGATGGGCAGCCGGGTTTTGAAGAGATTGGCAATGGTGGTCATGGTGTCTCCCGAAGTATCCGGTTGCGATTTTCTGCGCGCTTGCCGCCGAATTGCCATGCGCAGGGCACACAATTTGCGTCGGGCCCGCGTGGCCTGCAACCGCGCACAATCCTCCATTTCACAACAACGGACACATCGATGGCAAACATCCACTTCATCGGCGGCGAAAAGGGCGGCGTCGGCAAATCGCTGACCTCCCGCGTGTTGGCCCAGTACATGATCGACCGCGAGATCCCGTTCCTCGGCTTCGACACCGACCGCTCGCACCCGGCGCTGATGCGTTTCTATGCGGGTTATGCCTCCCCGGTGGTGATGGACGGCCAGGAAGCGCTCGACGTGGTGGTGGAAGCCGCCGCCGAAGTGCCCGACCGCCGCATCCTCGTCGACCTGGCCGCGCAGACCCACGCGCCGCTGGTGCAGTGGATGGACGACGCCGGCGTGGTCGACATGGCCGGTGATCTCGGCCTGCGCATCTTCTACTGGCACGTGATGGATTCGGGCCGCGACTCGGTCGACCTGCTCGAAAAACTGCTCGACCGCTTCGGCGCGAGCGTGCAGTACGTGCTGGTGCGCAACCAGGTGCGCGGCAACGATTTTTCGGCGCTCGAAGCCTCCGGCCAGCAGCAGCGCGCGGTCGACATGGGCGCCAAGGTGGTGTCGATGAAGAAGCTCAACGAAGGCGTGATCAGCAAGATCGACGCCGGCAGCAGCAGCTTCTGGAAGGCCAAGACGCCACAGGAGCCGAACAACGGCGGCCTGGGTCTGATGGACCGTCAACGGGTGAAGATGTGGCTGAAGGACGTCTACTCCGAGCTGGACAGCATCGGCATCTGATGGTTATCGCCTGACCCTTAGCTCGAAGCCATCGGCACACCGCAGGCGCGCTCGAACAGCGTCGCCAGCGTCTCGGCCAGCGGTGTGAGCGGCAGCACGCTGCGCTTGACGAACACGATGTCGGGGCCGTCCAGCGCCTCCTGCACCGGGATTTCCTGCAGCACGTGTTTGAACACGTTGCTGCTGATCCACTGCTGCGGCAAGAAGGCCAGCGCGTCGGTCGCGGTGAGCAGCGCCACGATGGGCAGGGTGGTCATGGTCTCGGTGACGGCCTTGGGCGCGGGCAGGCCGTGGGCGGCGAACTGCTCCTCGAATTCGATCTCCACCGGCTGGCGCACGCCGGTCATGATCCAGTGCGCGTCGATCAGGTCGCGCAGGCTCTTCACCCGCGCCAGCGGATGGCCCTTGCGGCCCACCACCACGCGCTGGTTGCGAAACAAGAGTTGCAGCGTGTAGGCCTTGTCGAGCTCGCCCGGCGGACGCGGGCCGATGTAGAAGTCGAGACTGCCGTCTTTCAAAGACGGCTCCAGTGCCGGGAACAGGCCTTCCGTCAGGCTCAGATGCGCGTCGGGGTAGCGCTTGCGAAACGCGCGGTAGACCTCGGGCACCAGCGATAGAAACACCGCGCTCGACAGCCCCGCGCTGACCCGCCCCGTGCCCTTGCCCTTGAGCTGCTCGATCTCTTCGCGGCCCCGTTCCACGTCCTTTAGCACCGAACGCGCGCGCACCACGAAGGCCTGGCCATAGGCGTTCAACGCAATGCCCCGGCCGTGCCGCTCCAGCAGCGGCACGCCCAGTTCTTTTTCGAGATCACGCAGGCCGCGGGTGATGGCGGGCTGAGCCAGGCCTTGCGCGCGCGCCGCGCCGCGGATGCTTTGCGCGTCGGCCACGGCGACGAGGTTGCGCAGCTGGTGCAGTTTCATGGGTGATGCCGCTCAGGTATCAAAAGTACATTTTTGCATTCTTTTTTGTTTTTGGTGCTGTGCCTACAGTCAGGCCATCGCACCCCAAAACACACCGGAGACAAAAAATGATCCTGCGATTCACGACCCGCCTGGCGGGCCTGCTGGCCCTCGGCATGGCGGCGGGCATCGGCACGTTGGCAAGCCCGGCTTCGGCGCAAGGCTTCCCCACCCAGCCGGTGCGCATCATCTCGCCCTTCCCCGCCGGCAGCGGGCCCGACGCCATCGCGCGCATCGTCGGCGAACGGCTCACCGCGGCCTGGAAGCAGCCGGTGATCGTCGACGTGCGGCCCGGCGCCAACGGCTTCATCGCCATCGGCGCGGCCAAACAGGCGCCACCCACCGGCCATGACCTGCTGCTGGCCGACGTGGGCCACCTGGCGATCAGCCCGTCCCTGTTCAAGAAGCTGCCCTACGACCCGAAGGCCGACTTCTTGCCCGTGGGCGGCGTGTACCGCACCTCGTTCTTCATCGCTGTGGCGGCCAACAGCCCGATCCATTCGGTGAAGGACCTGGTGGCCGCGGCCGCCGTGCCCGGCAAGCTGACCTACGGCTCGAATTCGATCGGCGGCCCGTTGCACCTGGGCGCGGCGCAGGTCGAAGCGGCCACGGGCACCACCATGACCCACGTCGCCTACAAGGAGATCACGCAGCTCTACACAGCGGTCTCCACCGGCGAAGTGGACTGGGCCATGGGCAGCATCGCCAGCGCCGGGCCGATGCTGCGCGCCGGCCGGTTGCGCTTCGTGGCCATCGCCGACACCCAGCGCTCGAGCGCCATGCCCGACGTGCCCACGTTCCAGGAAGCCGGCGGCGCCAAGCCCATACAGGCCCGCACCTGGGTCGCACTGCTGGCGCCCAAGGGCACGCCGCCGGCCGTGATCGCCACGCTGAACCGCAGCCTCAACGACGTGCTGGGCCAGCGCGAAGTGGGCGAGAAATTCGCCAGCTTCGGCTTCGTGCCGGACCCGACGACACCGGCCGATCTGGCCGCGTTGATCACGCAGGACACGGCGGCCTACGCCGAGATGGTGAAGCGCACCGGCGCCAACGCCGATTGAAGCAGAGCTGCCAAATGACCCTGATGAAAACCACAGACGTCGCCATCGTCGGCGGCGGGCCCGCGGGCCTGATGCTGGCCATCGAACTCGGCTGCCGCGGCGTGGCCTGCGTGGTGCTCGAGGAAGACGTGGCCGCGCCCGACTTTCCCAAGGCCAACGCCACCTCGTCGCGCACCATGGAGCACTACCGCCGCCGCGGCTTCGCAGGCGAGGTGCGCGCGCTGGGCCTGGCCGAAGACCACCCGCAGGACGTCGTCTACTGCACCACCATCGCCGGGCGCGAGCTGACGCGCTTCGCCATCCCGTCGCGCCACGAGGCCGCGCGGCGGTCATCATTTGGCGACTACGGCGAAGAATCCTGGCCCACGCCCGAGCTGCCGCACCGTTGTCAACAGATGTTGATCGAGCCGGTGCTGCGGGCCCAGGCGCGGCACTATCCCAGCGTCGACCTGAT
>JAQGMQ010000355.1 GCA_028292305.1 Rhodoferax sp. | reverse complement strand
GCGTCGTCGGGCACCGGCACCGAGTAGCCGCGGTACTGCTGCAGCTTGAACGGCACGGCCAGGAAGCGTTCCGTCATCGCCTCCTGGTGCGCCAGCAGTTGCCGGGCCACTTCGGCCTCGGCGCTGGTGGTGATCGGCACCGTCTGTGCGGCGCGGGCCAGCAGCGCCTGCGCAAATTCGGCCGGCACCAGGAAGCTGAGCAGCTCGCCATCGAGCCGCTTCGACACGTTGATGCCGATCACCTCGCCGCCGTCGTCCAGCACCGGCCCGCCACTCATGCCCGGGTTGATGGCGCCGCCAAAGAAGATGCGCGGATAGAAGCTGCGCTGCACCAGGCCGTTGTACGTGCCCTCGGTCACGGCAAAGCCGATGTCCAGCGGGTTGCCCAGCGAATACAGCCGTTCGCCACGCGCAAGCGCGCGGTGCGGATTGCGAAAGACCAGCGCCGGCAGCTTGTCGGCCGGGGCTTCCTTCACGCGCAGCAGGGCCAGGTCGTGCAATACGTCGAAGGCCAGCAGCTCGACCTCGGCCTGGCGCCCGTCGACCGGCACATACACGCCGCGGTAACGTTCGGGCTCCAGCGCCAACTGACTCGCCACATGGAAGTTGGTGACGATCAGGCCGGTGTCGGACACAAAAAAGCCCGAGCCCACGCTCGACTGCGCATTGGTGTTGCGCACCAGCGTGCGGATCTGCACCAGCTTTTCGCGCGCGTTTTCATAGGCCCGCTGCGCGTTGCGCGACACGGGCTCAGGGACGGCCGGCGCTGGTTGCGCCCCGGCCGGCAGGGCGGCCACGCACAGCCACGCCAGCAACGCCGCAAACCGCATCACCTGGAATTTCAGACTCGTCATGCACCGATTCTAGGAGCCCGCCCCAGGCGCGGCACCGGCCGCCGAACTTCCACTTACCAACGCGCCGTCAACCGCCGCCGAACGAGCCTCGTTAAAGCTCCACCGGCCGACATCTTGTTCGACTGGCTGAACCCCAAGGAGCTTTCCATGTTGAAGAAAATTCTGGCCGTCGTGGCCATGTTGTACGCGGCCGCCAGTTTTGCCGCGGTGGATGTGAACAAGGCCACCGCCGCTGATCTGGACGGCATCAAGGGCATCGGCCCCGCCATCTCGACCAAGATCCTCGACGAACGCAAGAAGGGCAACTTCAAGGACTGGCCCGATTTCATCGAACGCACCAAGGGCGTCGGTGAAAACAACGCCGCCAAGTTTTCCGCCGAAGGCATGACCGTCAACGGCGAAGGCTTCAAGGGTGCCGCCGCTGCTCCCGCCAAGGTCGACGCCAAGAAAACCGTGAAGGCCGACGCCAAGGCAGCACCAGTTGCAGCCGCCGCGCCAGCCGCGCCAGCCGCCACCATGGCCAAGGCCGACACCAAGCCGACGACCGATGAAGCCAAGGCCAAGAAGGCGGCCGACAAGCAAGCCAAGGCCGATGCCAAGAAGGCCAAGGCCGACGAAGCCAAGGCCAAAAAGGATGCCAATAAGGACGCCAAGCCCGACACCATGGCGGCTGCCAAGCCTGCCGCTGCGGCCAGCGCCGCGAAGTAAATCGCGGCTCGCCTTGCGGCGGGCAGCAAGCAAAAAACCCGCCGCGGCGGGTTTTTTGCTTTGCTGTCGCGACGAGCGTTTGCCTCCAGACAACCTCCGCCCGAGAAGGGGGGGGGCAACGGCCAGGCCGCCGCTCCCTTGACTCCGAGGCAGCTTCGCGTGGGGGCCGCGGCGCTTGCGGCATCACCCCTTCTGGCCAGGCTCCCCATACCCGCCACCACCCGGCGTGTGGATCTCGAAAATATCCCCCGCCAGCATCTCCACCTGCCCGATGTGCGCCAGCTCTTCCACCCGCCCATCGGCCCGCAGCACGCGGTTGATGCCGACCGCGCCCGCGCCGCCACCGGCCATGCCGAAAGCCCCGCGCAAGCGCCCGTTCGACAGGATGCTGGCGGTCATCGGCTCCAGGAAGCGCAGGCGCCGCACGCCGCCGTTGCCGCCGGTCCACTGGCCCGTGCCGCCCGAGCCCTTGCGGATCTCGTAGCTCTCCAACCGCACGGGGTAACGGAATTCCAGCACCTCCGGATCGGTCATGCGGGAATTGGTCATGTGGGTCTGCACCACGCTCGTGCCGTTGAAGCCGCCGATGGTCTTGCCCTCGGCATCGGTGATCGGCCCCGCGCCGCTGCCGCCCGAAATGGTTTCGTAGTACTGGTACCGCGCGCTGCCGAAGGTGAAGTTGTTCACCGTGCATTGACTTGCGGCCATCACGCCCAACGCGCCGAGCAGCGCGTTGGTGATGCAGGTCGACGTCTCCACGTTGCCCGCCACCACCGACGCCGGCGGCTTGGGGTGCAGCATCGAGCCCTCGGGGATGATCACGTTCAGCGGCTTCAGGCAGCCCGCGTTCAGCGGAATGTCGTCGTCGACCAGCGTGCGGAACACATACAGCACCGCCGCCATGCACACCGCCGTGGGCGCGTTGAAGTTGTTGGTCTGCTGCGGGCTGGTGCCGGTGAAGTCGATCTCGGCGCTGCGGTTCTTCGCATCGACGCGGATCGCCACCTGGATCTGCGCGCCGTTGTCCAGCGGCAGCGTGAAGGCGCCGTCTTTCAACAGCGTGATCGCGCGGCGCACCGACTCTTCGGCGTTGTCCTGCACATGGCCCATGTACGCGCGCACCACGTCCAGACCGAACTGGTCGACCATCTTGCGCAGTTCCTGCACGCCCTTTTCGTTGGCGGCGATCTGCGCCTTCAGGTCGGCCAGGTTCTGCTGCGGATTGCGGCTCGGGTATTCGCCGCTTTCCAGCAGCGCGATAATTTCGGCCTCGCGCAGCAGCCCCTTGTCGACCAGCTTGAAGTTGTCGATCTGCACGCCCTCTTCTTCGATGCGTGTGGAAAAAGGTGGCATCGAGCCCGGCGTGATGCCGCCGATGTCGGCCTGGTGACCGCGCGCGCCGACGTAGAACATCGGTGTCTCGTCGGTCTTGTCGTTCAGGTACACAGGCGTGATCACCGTCACGTCGGGCAGGTGCGTTCCGCCGTGGTAGGGGTCGTTCAGTGCGAAGACATCACCCGGTGACATATTGCCCGCGTTCTCCCGGATCACGGTCTTGATGCTCTCGCCCATCGAGCCCAGGTGCACCGGCATGTGCGGCGCGTTGGCGATGAGGTTGCCCTCGGCGTCGAACAGCGCGCAGCTGAAGTCGAGCCGCTCCTTGATGTTCACCGAGTAGGCGGTGTTCTGCAACTGCAGGCCCATCTGCTCGGCGATGTTCATGAACAGGTTGTTGAACACCTCCAGCAGCACCGGGTCGACGCGGGTGCCCGCCGCGAACCTGGCACCGCGGGCTGCCGTGCGCGCCAGCGCCAGATGGTCCAGCGCGGTGACGCTGGCGGTCCAGCCCGGCTCGACCACGGTGGTTGCGTTCTTCTCGGCGATGATGGCCGGCCCGGGGATCTCATCGCCGGGCCGCAGGTCTTCGCGCACCACCAGGGCTGCGGCGTGCCACTCGCCACCGGAGTACATGCGCACCGTCTCGCGGCTCGGCACCGGGCGCACGGCGTGCAGGGTGTGGCGTGGCTCGACGGGCGCGTCGCCAGCCACCACGGACTCCACCGACACCGCCTCCACCACCAGCGACTTGCCCTGCATCAGGAACGCGAAGCGCTGCCGGTAGGCCTCTTCGAAGCCGGCCCGCATCTGCGCCACCGAGCCGAACGCCACCACCAGGGCCGTGTCGCTGCCGTCGTAGCGCACGTGCACGCGGCGGTGGGTGCGGATGTTGCCGGCGCCGGCCTGCTGGCGCTGCAGCTCGGCCTCGGCGTTGCCGGCCAGCACTTCCAGCCGGGCCGTGATGCTGAGCAGGTTCGACTCGTCCAGGGCCAGCTCCACCGCCTGCTCGCGGATCACGTTCTGGTCGGCCAGGCCCATGCCGTAGGCGCTGAGCACGCCGGCCAACGGGTGCACGAAGACCTGGGTCATGCCCAGCGCATCGGCCACCAGGCAGGCATGCTGGCCGCCAGCTCCCCCGAAGCACTGCAGCGTGTAGCGGGTCACGTCGTAGCCGCGCGCCACCGAGACCTTCTTGATGGCGTTGGCCATCTGCTGCACCGCGATGTCGATGAAACCCTCGGCGACTTCCTCCGGGCGGCGGCCGGTCTGCGTGGCCAGCACGGCAAACTCCGCCTCCACCGCGGCGAGGCTCAACGCCTCGTTGGCCTGGGGGCCGAACACCTTGGGAAAGTAGCGCGGCTGCACCTTGCCGAGCATCACGTTGGCGTCGGTCACCGCCAGCGCGCCGCCGCGGCGGTAGCTGGCCGGGCCGGGGTTGGCGCCCGCGCTCTGCGGGCCGACGCGGAAGCGCTCGCCGTCGAACTTGAGCAGCGAACCGCCACCCGCCGCCACGGTGTGGATGCTCATCATCGGCGCACGCATGCGCACGCCAGCCACCTGGGTCTCGAACTCGCGCTCGAAGGCGCCGGCGTAGTGGCTGACATCGGTGCTGGTGCCGCCCATGTCGAAGCCGATCACCTGGTCGTGCCCGGCGATGGCCGCGGTGCGCGCCATGCCGACGATGCCGCCGGCCGGCCCGCTCAGGATCGCGTCCTTGCCCTGGAACACCTGCGCATCGGTCAGCCCGCCAGAGGACTGCATGAAGAACAGTTTCACGCCCGGCATCTCCCGTGCCACCTGCTCCACATAGCGGCGCAGGATGGGCGACAGGTAGGCGTCGACCACGGTGGTGTCGCCCCGGCTGACGAACTTCATCATCGGGCTGGTTTCATGCGAGGTGCTGATCTGGCTGAAGCCCAGCTCGGCGGCGATGCGCCTGGCGGCCTGCTCGTGCAGCGTGTAGCGGTAGCCATGCATGAAGACGATGGCCACGCTGCGCAGGCCACGGCCGTGCGCGGCCTGCAGCGCAACGCGCAGGTGGGCCTCGTCGAGCGCTTCGACCAGCTCGCCCTGGGCGCCGACGCGTTCATGCGCCTCGATGACCGCGCTGTACACCAGCTCGGGCAGCACGATGTTGCGGTCGAACAGGCGCGGCCGGTTCTGGTAGGCGATGCGCAGCGCGTCGCGAAATCCCCGGGTGGTGACCAGCAGCGTGGGCTCGCCGCGGCGCTCCAGCAGCGCATTGGTGGCGACCGTGGTGCCCATCTTCACGCACGCGACCAGCGCTGGTGTCACCGGCTCACCCGGCTGCAGACCCAGCAGGTCGCGGATGCCGGCCACGGCGGCGTCCTGGTACTGCTCGGGGTTCTCGCTGAGCAGCTTGTGTGTCAGCAGCGCACCGTCGGGCCGCTTGGCCACGATGTCGGTGAAGGTGCCGCCGCGGTCGATCCAGAACTGCCAGCGCTTTTCATCCACGGGAGGGTTTTGATGGTTCATGGTGCAAAGAAAAAAATGAAGGGTTGGCGCGCGCGGCAGGCGTCAGCCGAGCAGGTCGGTGATGAACATCTTGCCCGGCGCATGGGTGATGCACAGCGGCAGCCGGCTGGCCTGGGCCACGGCCTGGGGCGTGACGCCACAGGCCCAGAACACCGGCACTTCGTCGGGCAGGATCTCGACCGCGTCGCCATAGTCGGGCCGCGCCAGGTCATGGATGCCGATGGCCTCGGGGTTGCCGATGTGCACCGGCGTGCCGTGCGCCAGCGGGAAGCGCCCCGACACCTCCACCACGCGGGCCACGTCGCGGCTCTTCACGGGCCGCATGCTGACCACCATCGGCCCCTGGAAGATGCCGACCGGCACACAGGCCAGGTTGGTGCGGTACATGGCCACGTTGCGGCCCTGGTCCACATGCCGCAGCGGTATGCCGGCCTGCATCACGGCCGACTCGAACGAGAAGCTGCAGCCGATCAGGAAGGTGACGAAATCTGCCTGCCACAGCGCCGAGATGTCGGCCTGCTCGTGGACCAGCGCGCCGTCGCGGTACACGCGGTAGCCGGGCAGGTCGGTGGCGATGTTCGCGCCCGGCGCGCAGGCCGGTTCCCGGGCACCGGCCGCCAGCACTTCCACCAGCGGGCAGGGTTTGGGGTTGCGCTGGCAGAACAGCAGGAAGTCGAAGGCCTGGGCCTGTGGCACGATCATCATGTTGGCCTGGATGAAGCCGGGCGCGCAGCCGGCGGTGGGTTCGGAGAACCGGCCGCTGCGGGCCGCCAGCCGCACGCCGGCCGAGGAATTGGAATCGGGTTGCATGGCAATTACCTTACTGTCGGATGGGAAGGGTCACAGACCGAGATAGGCCTTCTTGACCCGGTCGTCATTCAAGAGATCATCGCCCGTGCCCTGCATGACGATGCGGCCGGTCTGGATCACGTAACCGTAGTGGGCGATGCTCAGGGCTTTCTGCAGGTTCTGTTCCACCAGCAGGATCGAGACGCCGGTCTGGTTCACCTGCTGGATCACCTCCAGCACCTTGGTGACGAACTTGGGCGCGATGCCCCAGGAGGGCTCGTCCAGCATCAGCAGCTTGGGCCGCGCCATGAGGCCGCGCGCAATCGCCAGCATCTGCTGTTCGCCGCCCGAC
>JAQGMQ010000336.1 GCA_028292305.1 Rhodoferax sp. | reverse complement strand
CGTATTCGTGCATCAGCACGGCGGCGTCGGCATCGTTGCGGCCGTCCAGCACATGGTGCGGCTGGCCGTTGCGGCGCAAGAAATTTTGCAGGCGCAGGATCTCGGTGGATTCGGGGCAGCCGATCAGCACCGGGCCCGAGCCCTCCTGTTTGATCAGCGCCGCGCGGCGCAGGATCAGCGCGCGCACGATGCGTTCGCCCAGGTCGGCCTCGGCAATGATCAGTGCACGCAGCTGGGCCGGCGGCACCAGCAGCGCCTCGACCTCGCCCTCGGCCACCGCATCGACCATCGACGTGCGGCCCGACAACGCGCCCACATCGGCCACGAAGCTGCCCGGCCCTTCGCGCACGATGGGCACGGTGCGGCCCAGGCCGTCGCGTTGCACGATGGAGATCTGGCCGCGCAGGATCACGTGCATGCCGGCCACCGGCAGGCCGGCCGTCACCAGCCGCGCGCCGTCGGCAAAAATCTTCGGCTCGCCGAAGCGGCGCACACGGGCGATCTCCGCGGCGTCGAGCACCGGGAACATCTGGTGGTGCCGTGCAATGTGGTCCGGCGGTGCTTCTTCCATCCTGCAGCCTCCCTGTGCGACGAACGCGGGGGGCGGTGTGTCAGCCGCCTGCGTTGGCCGTGTGTGTGTTTGTGGTTTCGCTCCAGCCGCCGCCCAGCACCTTGTACAGCGTGAGCCGGTTTGCCTGCTCGGTGAGCAGCAGGCCGATCAGCGTCTGCTGCACACCATACAACGAACGCTGCGCGTCGAGCACGTCAAGATAACTGCCGCTGCCGCTTTTGAACAGCGCCTGCGACAGATCGAAGCTGCGCGATGTCGCCGCCAGCAGCGACTGCTGGGCGGCCAGCCGCTCGGCCAGCGTGCGGCGTTCGGCCAGCGCATCGGCGACTTCGCGGAAGGCGGTCTGCAGCGTCTTCTCGTAGGTCGCGACCTGGATGTCGCGCTGCACTTCGGCCACGCGCAGGCCGGCCCGGTTGGCGCCCCCGTCGAAGATCGGAATGCTGATCGATGGCCCGAAGCTCCAGGCCCGGTTGGCGCCCTGGAACAGGCCCGACAGGTTGGGGCTGGCCGTACCCGCCGAGCCGGTGAGCGCGATGCGCGGGTAGAACGCCGCACGCGCCGCGCCGATGTCGGCATTGCTGGCACGCAGCGCGTGTTCGGCGGCCAGCACGTCGGGCCGCTGCTGCAGCACGCTCGAAGGCAGGCCGGCCGGCGGCGCCATCAGCTGCGACGCCGACTGGTCGGCCACCAGCGTGTTGAGCGGCGGCAGCAGCTCGGCGGGCGGCGTGGCGCCCACCAGCAGGGTCAGCGCGTTCTGGTCCTGTTCGACCTGGCTGTCGAAGGCTGCCACGTCGGCCCGTGCCGCGTCCACCGTGCTCTGCGCCTGGGCCAGCGCCAGGCCCGACTGCGCGCCCAGCGCATGCGCCCGGTCGACCAGGTTGTAGGAACGGCGCTGGCTCTCCAGCGTGTCGCGGGCCAGCTGCAGGCGCTGCAGGTCGGCGGCCAGCTGCAGCCAGGCACTGGCCACCGAAGACACCAGGCTGATCTGCGTGCTGCGCCGGCTCTCTTCGGTCTGGAAGAACCCTTCGAGCGCGGCCTCGTTGAGGTTGCGCACGCGGCCGAAGAAGTCGATCTCGTAACTGGTGAGGCCGATGTTGGCGTTGTAGCGGTTCGACATGCTCGACTGGCCGCTGCTGTTGAGGCTGGCAGGCGAGCGCGCGCGGGTGGCGTTGGCACCGGCGTCGAGGCTCGGGAACAGATCGGCCCGGCTGATGTTGTATTGGGCGCGGGCGCGTTCGATGTTCAGCGCCGACACCTTCAGGTCGCGGTTGTTGGCCAGGGCCAGGGCCACCACGCCACGCAGGCGTTCGTCGGTGAAGAAGTCGCGCCAGCCGGTGTTCATCGGAGATGCGGTGGCGGTGCCGGCGTTCGTGCCGGTGCCGGCCGCCAGGGTGCTGGTCCACGCGGCGGCCACGGGCGCGGCCGGTTGCTGGTAACTGGGCGCCAGGTTCATGCAGCCGGTGAGCAGGGCCGCGGGCAGCAGCAACAAGGTGAACGATGGGAACGCTGTGGAAGGACGCAATGAAAGAACCGAGCCAGAGAGGGAAAACCGGGAAACGCTTGCCATCAGTGGCCGCCTTGTTCGATGGGGTTGCCGAGCGCCGGACGGCGGCTCGCCTTGGATTGCCTGCGCTCGATGAAGCCGCGGATCAGCACGAAGAAAAGCGGCACGAAGAAGATGCCGAGCGCCGTGCCGAGCACCATGCCGCCCAGCACCGCGGTGCCGATCGACTGGCGGCCACCCGCGCCGGCGCCGGTGCCAATGGCCAGCGGCAACACGCCGAAGCCGAAGGCCAGCGAAGTCATCAGGATCGGACGCAGCCGCAGCCGCACCGCGGCCAGGGTGGCGTCGAGCACGCTCTTGCCCTGTTCCTGCAGCTGCTTGGCGAACTCGACGATCAGGATCGCGTTCTTCGACGACAGGCCGACCGTGGTCAACAGCCCGACCTGAAAGTAGACGTCGTTCGACAAGCCGCGCAGCCCGGTGAACAGCAACGCGCCGACGATGCCCAGCGGCACCACCAGGATCACCGAGAACGGCACCGACCAGCTTTCATACAGGGCCGCAAGGCACAGGAACACGAACAGGATCGAGATCGCATACAGCATCGGCGCCTGTGCGCCCGACAGGCGCTCCTGGAACGAGGCGCCGGTCCATTCGTAGCCGATGCCGGGAGGCATCTGTTTCATCACGTCTTCAACGGCTGACATCGCCACGCCCGAGCTGACGCCGGCACCCGCATCGCCCACGAACTCATAGGCGGGGCTGCCGTTGTAACGCTGCAGCTGCGGCGAGCCGTAGCTCCACTTCGAGCTGGAGAACGCCGAGAACGGCACCATCTGGCCCAGCGTGTTGCGCACGCTCCAGCGGTCGATGTCGGCCGGCAACATGCGGAACTCGGTGTCGCCCTGCATGTAGACGCGCTTCACGCGGCCCTGGTTCAGGAAGTCGTTCACGTAGGTGCCGCCCATCGCGGTGGACAGCGTGGTGTCGATGGCGTTGGTGGTCAGGCTCAGCGCCCCGGCCCGTGCGTCGTCGATGTTGACGGCGAACTCGGGCGTGTCTTCCAGGTTGTTGCTGCGCACGCCGGTCACTTCCTTGTGGTCGCCCATCAGCTTCAGGGCCTGGTCGCGCGCCTTGACCAGCGCGTCGTGGCCCAGGCCGTTGATGTCCTTCAGGAAAAAGTTGAAGCCGGCATTCGCGCCCAGGCCGCGCACCGCGGGCGGCAGTTGCACGAACACCCGCGCGTCGCGGATCGAGGCCAGGTCCTTGCTGGCGCGCCGGGCGATGGACGCCGCCGACTGCTCCTTGCCCGGCCGTTCGGCCCAGTCCTTGAGCTTGACGAAAGCGCGGGCCGAACTCTGGTCGCCGTTCTGGCCGGTCAGCACGTTGATGGCGGTCACCTCGGGCTGCTTGCCGAAGTAGTCCTGCACCTGGTTGACGATAGGCTGCAGGCGCGCGTTCGACGAGCCCGGCGGCAGCGTGATCTGCACCGACACGAAGCCTTGGTCTTCGTCGGGCAGGAAAGAGGTCGGCAGGCGCAGGAACATCACCGCCATGGCCACGCAGATCAGGCCGTAGACGACGAGGCTGCGCTTGCCGCGTTTGACGATGCCGCCCACCGCGCCCTGGTAGCGGTCGGCCGTGCTGTCGAAGCGGCGGTTGAAGCCGACGAAGAAGCGGTCGACCCAGCCGAACAGCCCCTTGCGCGGCTCGTGGTGCGGCGAGTGGTCGCCCTTGGCCACCGGCTTGAGCAGCGTGGCGCACAGCGCGGGCGTGAGCGTCAGCGCCACCAGCACCGACAGCACCATGGACGAGACGATGGTGATCGAGAATTGCCGGTAGATCACCCCGACCGAGCCGCCGAAGAAGGCCATCGGCAGGAATACAGCCGTCAGCACCAGCGCGATGCCGATCAGCGCCATCTGCACCTGGTCCATCG
>JAQGMQ010000225.1 GCA_028292305.1 Rhodoferax sp. | reverse complement strand
GGAAGCGTTCGAAACCCTCCATGCGCAACTGGCGACGGAGGCCGCAGACGCCTTCCACGTGCTGTTCGGCGCCGCGTTCCTGCAGGCCTACGAAGAGCACATCGACTCGATCAAGCGTGAGCTGAAGCACGAGTGAGGCAGAAATGAAGCCCCCACGCTCATCGCTTCGCGTATCGCTGCCCCCCGAGGGGGCGCGTCAATGCCTTCGGGCGGCCGGGCGGCACTGACATGAACGATCACGAAGCCCCCATCGTCAGCATCCACGGCCTGTGGACCGTGTTCGGGCGAGGCAAGGACGAGGTGGTGATCCACAAGGATCTGGCGCTGACCGTGCAGCGCGGCGAGATCGTCTCGCTGGTGGGCGGCTCGGGCACCGGCAAGACGGTGCTGTTGCGCCAGATGCTGGGCCTGGAGCAGCCCGCCAAGGGCGAGGTCACCGTGCTCGACCAGCCGGCGGCGCGGCTCAGCCGGCGCGGTGCGGCCAGCCGGGTCGGCATGTTGTTCCAGCAGGGGGCGTTGTTTTCGGCCTTCAGCGTGATGGAAAACGTGGCCTTTCCGCTGCGCGAACTGAAGACGCTGCCCGAGGCGCTGGTGCGCGACGCGGCCCTGGTCAAGCTGCAGATGGTCGGCCTGAAGCCTGCCGACGCCCACAAGATGCCGGCCGATCTGTCGGGCGGCATGATCAAGCGGGTGGCCCTGGCGCGCGCCCTCATCATGGACCCGCCGCTGCTGCTGCTCGACGAACCGACCGCCGGGCTGGACCCGAATGGCTCTGACGATTTCGTCGACCTGCTGCGCTCGCTGCACCAGGAACTGGGCCTGACCGTGGTGATGGTCACGCACGACCTGGACACGCTGTTCGCGCTGAGTTCACGCGTGGCGGTGCTGGCCGAGAAGCGGGTGCTGGTCACCGGCACGCCCGGCGAGGTGGTGAAGTTCAAGCACCCGTTCATCGAACATTTCTTCCTGGGCGAACGCGGCCGCCGCGCGATGACGCCGATCAAGGACACGGCGCCCGATCCCGATGCCTTGACCCCTGATTTTCACCCCCAGTCCCACACGGAATCCCACCCCGATTCCGCAGCAGACCACAAGGAGCAAAGCCAATGAACCCCCACGCGCATCACTTCGTGTATTCGCTGCCTCCCGAGGGGGCGCAAGCCGCCCTCGGCGCGGCCCGGCGGGAGGCTTGATATGGAAAACAAATCCCACGCCTGGGCCGCCGGCCTCTTCGTGCTCGGCGTCACCGCGCTGCTGATCGTGCTGGCCGTCTGGCTGACGCGCGACGCCGGCAGCAGCCACGCCTATGAGCTGTCGTCGCGCGATACCGTCACCGGCCTGCAGCCGCAGGCGGCCGTGCGCTACAAGGGCGTGGCCGTGGGCAAGGTGACGCACATCGG
This sequence comes from Rhodoferax sp., assembly GCA_028292305.1. GTDB lineage: Bacteria > Pseudomonadota > Gammaproteobacteria > Burkholderiales > Burkholderiaceae_C > Rhodoferax_B. Next base: position 2,767 of record JAQGMQ010000225.1, on the reverse strand, counting down.
TTTCGACCCCGACGCCACCGGCAACGTGCTGATCCGCATCGACGTGAACGACACCACCCCGCTGTCGCCCACCACCTTCGCCACGCTGAGCTACCAGGGCATCACCGGCCTGGCCTTCGTGCAGCTCGACGACGCCGGCCAGGCGCAGGACCCGATCCCCGCGGGCAGCAGCGGCGTGCCACGTCTTCCGCTGCAGACTTCGCAACTCGGCAAGCTGACCGAGCAGGCGCCGCAGATTCTGGCGCAGGTCGACGAGGCCACCCGGCGCATCAACCAGCTGCTGAGCGACGAGAACATGAGACTCGTCACCGGTGTGTTGACCAACACCAACAACGCCGTGAAACAGATCGGCAGTTCGGCGGGCACGCTGGGTGAACTCAGCGCCCGCATCGACCAGACGCTCACGCAGCGGCTCGACCCGGCGCTGGCCCGCGTGCCGGCGCTGGTCGACGAAACCGGCAAGACCATGCGGTCGCTGCAGACCGCGGCCGACTCGGCCAACACCACCTTCGCCGCGATCAGCACCACCGCCCAGCGGCTCAACGAAAAGGGTGGCGCGCTGGACCGCCTGGCCGATGGCACGAGTGCGCTGTCGCATGCGGCCGACACCTTCGGCGCGGCCACACTGCCGCGCATCAACCGCGTGAGTGAAGACGCCTCGCGCGCCGCGCGCCAGCTGAGCCGCACCGTGAACGGCATCAACGACAACCCGCAATCCCTGATCTTCGGCGACGGCCCGGTCATGCCCGGCCCCGGTGAGCAGGGCTTTGTTTCTCCAGGAGCCAAGCGATGAAAAACTCTTTGCCCGCCGCGGCCCGCATCAGCACCCTGGTGGCCCTGGCGGTGTTGGCGCTGGCCGGCTGCTCGGCCCTGCCGGAGAAGCCGGTACGCGCCACGCAATACGATTTCGGCCCCGGCGCCACCGTGTCAACACCCGTTGACGCAGCGGCCATGTTGCCGCCGCTGGCCCTGGCCGATGTCGAATCGGCCGGTGTGCTGGAAGGGGGCACGGCCGTGTTGTACCGCCTGGCCTATGCCGATGCCCAGCAGTTGCGCCCCTATGCCGCCGCACGCTGGAGCATGCCGCCCGCGCAGCTGGTGCGCCAGCGCCTGCGCGACCGGCTCAGCGCCCACCGCGCCGTGTTGAACGCCGGTGAAAGCGCTTCACTGATCCGCACCGAAGGCAACCTGCCGCTGGTGCTGCGGCTCGAGCTGGAAGAGTTCACGCACTTGTTCCAGTCGCCCACGGCCAGCACGGGCCTGGTGCGGCTGCGGGCCACGCTGGTGAACGACACGCCGGCCGGCGAGAAGCTGCTGGCCCAGCGCCAGTTCATCGTGCAGCGCGACGCGCCCACGGCAGATGCGCCCGGTGGCGCGCGGGCGCTGGCGGCGGCGACCGATGCGGTGGCGGTCGAGATCGACCAATGGCTGGCGGCTGTGGCGCGTTGAAGCCAGCCTGATCGACTGGATCAACCGCGCAGAAAAGGCGTCGGCTCGTGGTGTTTGCCGCCGTCCGCGTCCTGCCGGTTTTCGGCATCGGGGTCGGGCGTGGAATAAACCTTGTTGGTCCAGCGTTCACCGAACGATTCGCCGGGTGCCGTGCCCGGGTTGACGCGCGCCGGATCAGCCGGTCTCGTGGTCTGATTCTTCGGCGTTTTCGCTTTTGGTGTCTTGCGTTTGGGCATGGTGGCCTCCATGAAAAAGGCCGCCCTGGAAGGCGGCCGTCTGGATTTCAGCATCGCCAGTTGCGCGATGCATCGATCGGGTCAGCGGCGGTTCAGCCAGCCCAGCATAGACCCAACCGCCAGCGCACTGCCGACTGCACGCAAGGGGTTCTGCGTCACGTAGTCACGGGCATGGTCGAGTGCGCGGTTCGGCGCTTCAGCCATGCGCTGGCGGCGGGCTTCCACGGCCTGGGCGGCGGATTCGGCCTTGCTGGCCAGCTTGTCGACCGTCTCATGGGCCTTGGTGGAGGCGGTGTCGATCGCGCTGCGGGTTGGGTCGGCCACCTTGTCGATGGAGTTGTGCAGAGCCGTCCCCATCTGGTTGACGCCGCGCTGCAGGCTGCTGTCGGTGGAAATGCCGGTGAGAACGCCAGTACCGTTGTGCATGATGCTTCCTTTCAGAGTGAAGGCCAGTGACGGCGGCAGCAGACAGACAAGCTGCCTGCATGCCGCGTCGGGCCAGTGATTTCACTGTACGCGGATGGGCTCGGGCGGCGTGTGGGACATCCTTGATGTTGCTGTAGGACAAACCCAGGCCTTCGGCGCTGCGTTTTCAGCACGCGGCTTTCAGTTCCAGGGCGCGCTCTCGGGCTCGGCCGCGGCGGCTGCCACCGGCGTGGCACCGAGCGCCACCAGCTGTGCTTTCAACGCGGCGTTCTCCGCCGTGAGTTCGGCCACGGTCTGCTTCAGCCGCGCGATCACGCCTTCGGGTGACTCGGGTTCGGCGCGCGCCACGGCCTTGGCCGCCCGCACCTGCCGCGCCGCCTGCTGCAGCTCCTTCTTGCCGCCCGCCACGGCCGCCACCTGCTCCTGCTCGGGCAGCGAGGCCACGGTGGCCGCGGTGTTGATGGTGATGGTGCCGGCCTTCACCGCCGCCACCAGCTCGGGCGTCGCCGACTTCTGGATCTTCTCGATCTGCGTCACCGTGGCGCTGCTGATGCGCGCAGCCTTGGCGATGGACTCGCGGCTGGACAGGGCCTCTTCGGGCGCCGTCTCGACCGCTGCGCCATCGGCTTGCGGCGCCGGCTTGTCGGCCGCCTTGG
>JAQGMQ010000574.1 GCA_028292305.1 Rhodoferax sp. | reverse complement strand
CGGCTTCAACCGGACCGAAGGGGCGCAGTCGCTGCATACCTCGCAGTCGGGCATCAGCCGGCAGATCCGCGAACTCGAAGAAGAGCTGGGCATCGAGCTGTTCATCCGCTCGGGCAAACGGCTCACCGGCCTCACCGAGCCTGGCGGCCATGTGTTGCCCATCATCGAAGGCATCCTGCAGGGCGGCAGCAACCTGCGCAACGCGGGCCAGGATTTCGTGACGCAGCAAGGCGGCCAGCTGGCCATCGCGGCCACGCATTCCCAGGCGCGATATGCGTTGCCGGCGGCGGTGCAGGAGTTCCGCCTGCAGTACCCCGAGGTCAAGCTGCACCTGCACCAGGGTTCGCCCAGCCAGGTAGCGCAGATGCTGCTGTCGGGCGAGGCCGACATCGGCATCGCCACCGAGGCGCTGGGCGACTACGCCGACCTGGTGGCCATGCCGTGTTACCGCTGGAGCCATTCGGTGGTCGTGCCGCCGGGCCATGCCCTGCTGGGCGTGCCGTTGTCGCTCGCGGCCCTGGCGCGTTACCCGCTCATCACCTACGGCGCGGGCTTCACCGGCAGAAGCCACATCGACGAGGCGTTCGCGGCGCAGCGCCTCACGCCGGACATCGTGCTCAGCGCGATGGACGCCGACGTGATCAAGACCTATGTGCAGCTCGGCATGGGGGTGGGCATCGTGGCTTCGATCGCCTTCGAGGCGGAACGCGACACCTCGCTCCGGGCCATCGACGCGGCTGCGCTGTTCGGCATCAACCACACCCGCGTGGCGGTGCGGCGTGGGGCCTATCTGCGCGGCTACGTGTATGCGTTCATCTCGTCGTTCGCGCCGACGCTGAGCCGCGAGATCGTCGAGGTGTCGGTGAACGACAAGGACGGTGGCGCCTCCTATGTCGGCGGCTGAGGACAACGCCGCCCGGCGCGCCCCCGCATGTTGCGCATGTTGCGCGGGTTGCGCGTGTTGCGTCAGCGCCTGAACTGCGCGCCGGCGTGCCGCCCGGGCAGGCGGTCGCCTTCGCCGAACAGCTTGTGGCGCAGCGTGCCGTCGGCATAGGCGGTCTTGTAGACGCCGCGGTTCTGCAGCTCGGGCACCAGGAAGTCGACCATGTCGGCATAACTCTCGGGCACCACGGTGCGGCTCAGGTTGAAGCCGTCGACACCGGTGTCGTCGATCCAGCCCTGCAGCGTGTCGGCCACCTGGCCCGCATCGCCCACGATGGCCGGGTAACGCCCGCCCAGCTCGAACAATTCGAGCAGCGAGCGCCGCGTCCAGCCGCGCTGTTCGGCCACCTGGGTCGCGGATTCGATGGCATTGCTCTTGCCATAGGCCACCGGCGCATCGAGGTCGTAGGCGCCATAGTCGATGCCGGTGCTCGCCGAGAAATGCGCCAGCCCGGCCTCGCGGCTGGCGTAGTGTTTGTAGTCGGCGTATTTGTCCTGTGCCTCCCGCGTGGTGGCGCCGGTGACCACCGAGGCGCCGACGAACACCTTCACGTCGTCCGGCCGCCGGCCGGCCTGCACCAGCTGCGCGCGCAGCGACTGCACGCTCCTGCGCGCGGCTTCCTTGTCGGGCGGCGAGATGAACACACATTCGGCGTGGCGCCCGGCAAAGTGCTGGCCCCGCCCCGAGCTACCGGCCTGGAACAGCACCGGCGTGCGCTGCGGCGAAGGTTCGCTGAGGTGGTAGCCGTCGACCTGGTAGTAGCGCCCTGCATGCTGCACCTTGTGCACCCTGGCCGGATCGGTGTAGATGCGGGCGGCCTTGTCGCGCAGCACGGCGCCGTCTTCCCAGCTGCCTTCCCAGAGCTTGTAGACCACGTCGAGGAACTCGTCGGCGCGGTTGTAGCGTTCGTCATGGGCCAGCTGTTCCGACCGGCCCATGGCGCGGGCCGCGCTGTCGAGGTAGCCGGTGACGATGTTCCAGCCGATGCGGCCCTGGGTGAGGTGGTCGAGCGTGGAGAAGCGGCGCGCCAGCAGGTACGGCAGCTCGTAGCCCAGGTTGACGGTGACGCCGAAGCCCAGGTGCTGCGTCACCGCCGCCATGGCCGAGACCAGCAGCATCGGGTCGTTCACCGGCAGCTGGATCGCCTCGCGCAGCGTCACGTCCACGTTCTGCTGGTAGACGTCGTACACCCCCACGATGTCGGCGATGAAGAAGCCGTCGAACAGGCCACGCTCCAGCGTCTTGGCGATGCCGGTCCAATGCGCGATGCGCTTGTAGTCGGCCGACTCATCACGCGGATGGGCCCACAGCCCGTGGTTGATGTGGCCCACGCAGTTCATGTTGAACGCGTTGAGCAGGATCTGTTTCTTGGCAGTCATGGGCAGTCGGGGAGAGGTCGAAAGGGGCCGGGAGGGTTCACAACGCGCCGTGGCGTGGCGGCAGGCGGTCGTTCAGGTAGTAGTTGCCCACGGCGTGGTACTTCCAGCGCACCGGGTCGTGCAGCGTGTGGGTGCGCGCGTTGCGCCAGAAGCGGTCGAGCGCCAGTCCGTCCAGCGTGGCGGCGGTGCCGGCCAGTTCGAACAGGCGCGTGCCGGCATCGAGCGAGGCGGTGGTGGTCAGCACCCGCGCCTCGGCCACGGCGATGGAGGCCTCGGCCACGCTCTGCACATTCGGCTCGCGCTGGGCCGCGTCGACGCTGCGGCCCGCGCGCCGCAGCAGCGCTTCGGCCGCGCGGATGCGCACCGCGACTTCGCCCACCTGCTGGATGGTCAGCGGGTCGTCGCTGGCCCGGTCCACCTGGGCATCGACCCAGGGCCGCGCACGTTCGCGCAGGAAGGGCAGCGTCGCCGCGATGGCACCGCGGGCGATGCCCAGGTCGATGGCGGCGTGCATCAGCTGCGCCACCGGCCCGATGGTGGTGGCCCGCTCGAACGATGCGGTGAACGGCACCACCCAGTCGCGTTCGATGCGCACGTCTTCGAACGACACCGAGCCGCTGCCGGTGACGCGCTGGCCGAAGCCGTCCCAGTCGTCGGTCACGCGCAGGCCGGGGCTGTTGCGCGGCACGAAGGCCAGGTACAGCACCTCGCGGCCCTCCTCCAGCGCCACCAGCGAGGTGGGAATCCAGTGCGCATACAGGGCGCCGGTGCAATAGAACTTCTGCCCGTCGACCCGGAAGTGGTCGGGCCCGTCGGGCGTGAGCCGGGCGCGGCGCTTGAAGTCCTTGTGGCCGATCTCGGACAAGGCGTTGCCGAAACGTTCGCCGGCCAGCACGCGGCTGAACAGGAACTTCTGCTGCGCCTCGGTGCCACCCACGCGCAGCACTTCGAGCGCATAGAAATGGTTCTGCGGGATCTGGCCCAGCGAACCGTCGGCGCTGGCGATGGTGGCGATGACCTCGGCCAGCGTCACGCTCGACACGCCGGCGCCACCATGGGCCCGCGGCACGTTGATGCCCCACAGGCCGCTGGCCACGAAGGCGTCGAGCTCGGCCCAGGGCAGCCTGCGCTGCCGGTCGCGCGCCACGGCGTCGCGTGCGAAATCGGCGGCCAGGCGGCGCGCCACGGCGATGGCCTCGGCGTCGCCGCGGATCAGGTGCGGCCGCGATGTCGGGACGGATGCGGGCCGGGCCTGTCTTGCGGCAGCCGGCGGCACCAGTGGTTGCAGGGCCGATGAAAGCGTGGCGGTGGTCATGTCGATTCAGTTCCAGGAATGCCGCGCCGGCAGCACGCCGTTGAGGTGGTAGTTGCCGATCAGCTGCGTCTTCCAGCGCACCGGGTCGTGCAGCGTGTGGGTGCGCGCGTTGCGCCAGTGGCGGTCGAGGTTGTGCTGGGCACGGGTGGCCGATGCGCCGGCCAGCGCGAACAGCTTTTCGCTGGCGTCGAGCGCGATGCGGGTGGTCAACACCTTGGCCTCGGCCACGGCCACCGAGGCGCGTGCGCTGCTCTCGGCCGTCACCGGCTCGGCGGCGATGGCGTCGAACAACAGCGCGGTTTCACGCAGCACCGCGTGCGCGGCGTGCAGGTCGATCTGCAGGCTGCCGACCTCCTGGATGATGTAGGGGTCGTCGGCCGCCTGGGCGACGCCCGCGCCCACCGCGTCCACCCAGGGCCGCGCGCGTTCACGCACGAAGGCGATGGCGTCGGCCACCGCGGCCTGGGCGATGCCCTGGTCGATGGCGGCCTGCACCAGTTGCGAGTTGGGGCCGAACAGGCCGGCCCGGTCGGCCAGTTGCCACAGCGGCAACACGTCGGCGGCGTCCACGGCCACGTTGTCGAACACCACGCTGCCGCTGGCGGTGGTGCGCTGGCCGAACGAACTCCAGTCGTCGACCACGCGCAGGCCCGGTGCCTCGCGCGGCACCCACACCTGCACGGCGCGGCCGGCGTCGTCCTGCGCCCGGGTGGGCACGCGGTGGGCGAACAAGGCGCCGGTCGAATAGAAACGGCGCCCCTCGAGCCGCAAGCCATCGGCTGTTGACTTGAGCCGGGTCGCGCCCTGCAGCACGGTCCTGGCCGCTTCGGACTTGCGCTCCGGCCCGGCATTGCCCAGCCGCCTGCCCGCCAGCACCTCGGCGTAGTAGCGCTCTTTTTGCGCGTCGCTGCCGAGTTCGCGCAGCAGGCCCAGCAGCCCGAAATGGTTCTGCGGGATCTGGCCCAGCGCCGGGTCGGCCGCGCACAGGATCACGAACACCTCGGCGAGCGTGGCATAGGAGACGTCGGCGCCGCCATGGGCGCGCGGCACGGTGATGCCGCCCAGCCCGGCTTCGGACCAGCGTTCGAGTTCGTCCCAGGGAAGGCGCCCAGTGCGGTCACGCTCGGAAGCACCGGGCGCGAACTCGGCCGCGAGCCGGTGGGCCGCGGCCAGCGCGCCGGCGTCATCGGTGATGCGCTGCACGCGCGCGGGGTCGGGGGCGCGCGGCAGGCGCTCGGCAGGTGCGTCGAACGTTTCGGATGCAGCAGGTTTGGTCATGGGCGGTGGATCTTTTGGGGTTGGGTTCAGACCAGCGGCGTGGCCTGCCGCGCACGGCGCAGCCGCGGGTTCAACGCGGCATGCAGGGCGTCGCTCAGCAGGTTCAGCGCCAGCACGGTGAGCACGATCGCCAGGCCGGGCAGCGCGGTCATGTACCAGGCGGTGCGCAGCGCGTCGCGGCCCAGGCCGATCATCGAACCCCAGCTGACGACGTTCGGATCGCCCAGGCCGAGGAACGACAGCCCGGCCTCCGACAGGATGGCGTTGGCCACCAGCAAGGCAGTGGACACGATCACCGGCGTCCAGGCGTTGGGCAAGATTTCGCGGAAGATCAGGTGCGCGTCGCTCGCGCCCAGCGCCACGCTGGCCTTCACGAACTCGCGCTCGCGCAGCGACAGGAATTCGGCCCGCACCAGCCGCGCGATGCTGGTCCATGAGGTCACGCCCAGCGCGAACACGATGGTGCCAATGGCGGGCTGCAACACCGCCACCAAAATGATGGCCAGCAGGAACGCCGGTATGGTCTGGAAGAATTCGGTGACGCGGGTCAGCACCGCATCGATCCGGCCGCGGTAGAAACCCGCCGCCGCGCCCACGGCGATGCCGATCACCAAGGCGATCATCGCCGACGACACCCCCACCAGCAGCGAGACGCGGGCGCCGTGCAGCAACCCGGCGGCCAGGTCGCGGCCCATCAGGTCGGTGCCGAGCGGTGTCTCGGCCTCGGTGCCGGGCCAGACGAAGGGCGCGCCCACCATGTCCAGCGGGTCACCGGGGTAGAGCGTGCCCGCCAGCAAGGCCGCGGCCAGCACGGCCAGCAGGATCACGCCGCCGATCAAAATGGCGGGTTGCAGGTACCAGCGCTTCATGCGGCGCTCCTTGAGGTCAAGGTTGCAGCCGCCTGCACCCGCGGGTCCAGCCGCGCCTGCACCAGGTCCACCAGCAGGTTGGCCAGCACCACCAGCACGCCACTGAACAGCAGCACCGCCAGCAGCAGCGGAATGTCGCGGCTCTTGATGGCTTCGAACGACAGCTGGCCCAGGCCGGGCCAGCCGAACACCGTCTCGACCACGACCGAGCCGCCGAGCAGCGCGCTGCTTTGCAAGCCCAGCACGGTGAGCACCGGCAGCACGGCGTTGCGCAGCGCATGGCGGAAGATCACACGCCCCTCGGACGCCCCCTTGGCGCGCGCGGTGCGGATGTAGTCCTCGGCCAGCACCTCGATCATCGAGGCCCGCGACAGCCGCGCATACACCGCCACGTAGTAGATCGACAAGGTCAGCGCCGGCAGCACCAGGTGGTGCGCATAGTCGAGCCACAACCGCGCGCCGCTGTAGCCGGCGCTCACGTCGCGCAGCCCGCCGATGGGCAGCCAGTCGAGGTGCACGCCGAACAGCACGATCAGCATCAGCGCCGTCCAGAACATCGGTGCCGAATAACCCAGCGTGGCCAGCGCCGACAGCACCGTGTCGGTGAGGCCATGCGGCCGCCGCGCCGACGCGATGCCGAGCAACACGCCGACCACCACCGACACCGCCAGCGCCGCGCCGACCAGGGCCAGCGTGGGCCCGAGCCGGTGCAGCACCAGCCCCAGCACCGGCTCGCCGAAGCGGAACGAAAAGCCCAGGTCGCCCTGCGCGATGCGCCCCAGGTAGGCCAGCAGTTGCTCGGCCACATGGCGGTCGAGGCCATAGGCCTGGCGCAGCTGGGCCACGTAGTCGGCCGACACACTGCCGCTTTCGCTGGCGATCACGTCGACCAGGTCACCAGGCAGAGACTTGAGCAGGGCGAAGTTGAGCACGGCCGTGCTCACCACCACGCCGAGCAGTTGCAGCACGCGCCGCACGATGCGCCCGCCGACCGTGAAGCGCCATGCACCGGCCATGCTCATGCCTTGGACTCGAACCAGACGCGGGCGAAGTTGTTCTGGCTGTGGTCGAACGAATCGGTCACATTGCGCAGGCGCTTGTCCCAGACGCCGAACCAGCGGAACTCGAACAGGTTGAGCAGGGCCAGGTCTTTCTGCGCGAGCTTCTGGAAGTCCTGATACAGCTGCACGCGCCTGGCCGGGTCACGTTCGACCTGGGCGGCTTCGATCAGGCGGTCGGCCTCCGGGCTGGCATAACCCGAGGCGTTCTGCCACGGCGTGCCCTTGGATTCGGCCTTCGACCAGTAGTGCTGCTCGACCCCGATCTGCGGGTCCTGCCAGTTGATGCCCCAGGAGCTGACCAGCTGGAAGTTGTAGTCGGCAAACACGTTCTTGCTCCAGCTGGCCAGGTCCTGCGCCCGCAGGTTCACGTCGATGCCCACCGCCCGCAGCGCCTGGCGCACGAACTCGCCGGTGCGGCGGTAGTCGTCGCCGAAGGGGATGAAGTCGTGGTCGAGCTTGAAGCGGAAGCCGTCGGCCTTCTTCGGGTAGCCGGCCTCGTCGAGCAGGGCCTCGGCCTTCTTGCGGTCGAACGGGTATTGCTCGGTGTCCTTGGTGTAGAAAGTCTTCAGCAGCGACGACACCGGCCCGGTGGCGGGCGAGGCATAACCGCCCCACACCGTCTTGACCAGCGCGTCGCGGTTGATGGCGTGCAGGATCGCCTGGCGCACCTTGAGCTTGCCGACGATCGGGTCGCGCAGGTTCGGGATCAGCCACAGCCAGCCGGCAAAGCCGTTGTAGCCTTCGGTGCTGACCACCAGGCTCGGCGACCTGGCCAGGCGGTCGGCATCGGCGAAGGTGACGGGGTTGCGCTCGCCGTACTGGATGGCGCCGGTCTCGAGCGCGGTGGCGCGGCCGGCCACGTCGGGGATGATCTTGAAGGTCAGCCTGTCCAGGTACGGCAGGCCCGGCGCCCAGTATTTGTCGAAGCGTTCCAGCGCAATGTGGCTGCCGCGCGACCACTCCTTGAAGACGAACGGGCCCGTGCCCACCGGCTTGTTGTTGTACGGGTTGTTCGGGATGTCGGTGCCCTCGTACAGGTGCTTGGGCAGCACGGGTGCCGCCACCACGTCGAGCGCGTTCAGGATCACCGGCGTGGGTTTGGACAGCGTCAGCACCACCGTGTTGGCGTCGGGCGTGTCGACCTTGGTCAGGTACTGGAACACGCGGCGCGCCGTGGGCGCGTGTTTGCGCCAGATCTCCTCGGCCGAGAATTTGACGTCGGCCGAGGTGAAGGGTTTGCCGTCGTGCCAGAAGACGTTCTTGCGCAGCTTGAGCCGCACCACCAGGCCGTCGGGCGAGATGTCCACGCTTTCGGCCAGTTGCGGGCGCGGCTTCAGGTCGGGCCCGTAGTCGAGCAGGCCGTCGAAGATCTTGCTGACCACGGTGCGCCCCGGTGTCGAGGTGTTGATGAAGAAGGCCAGCGTCGGCGGCTCGGGGTGCACGGTGGCCTCCAGCGTGCCGCCACGCTGCGCGCTGTCTTCGGTGTTGGGCAGCGCCTGCGTGGCGGCCACCGCGTCGGCGCTGAACAGGCCGCCGAGCAGGCCGCTGGACAACAGGGCGCCGGTCAGGCCGAACAACTGGCGGCGGCGCAGTTCGCCGCGCACCTCGGCGTCTTGGCCGGCGGGGTCGTCTTGGGGTGTGGAGGTCATGGCGAAAGTCCTGGAAGTGAAGATGAAATGGATGAAGAAGTCACCCGGCGATGAGGCTCAGGCGGCGAGCAGCAGGTCGTCGGCGTTTGCGGGCGTTTCCGTGGCTTCTGGCGTGGCCGGCGCCCTCGCGGCCACCGGTGCCGCCGCCAGAAGCGACCGCGTGTACGGGTGCCGGGGGTTGGCCCAGAGGCCTTGCGCGTCGCCCGACTCGACGATCTGGCCGGCATGCATGACCAGCACGCGGTCGGCGATGTAGCGCACCACCGACAGGTCGTGCGAGATGAACAGATAGGCCAGGCCGTACTGCGCCTTCAGGTCGACCAGCAGGTTCAAAATCTGCGCCTGCACCGACACGTCGAGCGCCGACACCGGCTCGTCGCAGATCACCAGCTCGGGCCGCAACACCAGCGCCCGCGCGATGCCGATGCGCTGGCGTTGCCCGCCCGAAAACTCATGCGGGTAACGTGTGCGTGACCGGGCGCCGAGCCCCACGTCGTCCAGCACCGCGGCGATGCGCCGATCGCGCTCGGCACGGTCGCGCACGCCGTGGATGGCCAGCGCGTGGTGCAGGATCTCATCGACGCGGTGGCGCGGGTTCAGCGAGCTGTACGGGTCCTGGAAGATCATCTGCACGCGGCGGCGCCAGGGCAGCAGTTGCCGCGCCGACAGCGCCAGCAGATCCTGCCCGTCGAACAACACGCGGCCCTGCGCCGGCACCAGCCGGGTGATGGCGCGCGACAGGCTGGACTTGCCGCAGCCCGATTCGCCGACCAGGCCGACGGTCTCGCCGGCGGCGATCGTGAACGAGATGCCGTCCACCGCGGTGACCGGCCCGCCCTGGCCGGGATAGGCCACGCGCAGGGTGTCAACCGACAGCAGCGGCTTGCCGATGTCGCCACCATGGACATTTCGGCTGCGCACCGGCTCGCGGTGCACCTCGAAGTGCCCGTCCGCATCGCGCCGGATCTCGGCCAGCCGCGTCGCGCGGTAATGCTGTTCGGGCGCGAGGTGCAGCGATGCGGCCAGCAGGCCCCGGGTGTAGCTGTGGCGCGGTGCGTGGAACACGGCGGCGGTGGCGCCCTCCTCCAGCTTGTGGCCGCCATGCATGACGGCCACCCGGTCGGCCCATTGCGCCACCACGCCGAGGTCGTGGGTGATCAGCAGCACGGCCATGCCGAGCTCGCGGCGCAGCTCGTCGATGAGTGCCAGGATCTGCGCCTGGATGGTCACGTCGAGCGCCGTGGTCGGCTCGTCGGCGATCAGCAGGCGGGGCCGGCAGGCCACGGCCATGGCGATCATCACCCGTTGACGTTGGCCACCCGACAGCTGGTGCGGATGGTCGTCGAAGCGCCGGGCCGCGTGCGGCAGCTTCACCAGGTCGAGCAGCTCGATGGCCCGTTGGCGCGCGGCATCGGCGGTCAAGCGCTGGTGCAGCGTGATGGCTTCCATCACCTGGCGGCCGATGGTGAGCACCGGGTTCAGCGAGGTCATCGGTTCCTGGAAGACCATGGCGATGTCGCGGCCGCGCAGCGCATTCAGGGCGCGCGGTTTCAGACCCAGCAGGTCGTGGCCCATGAAGCGCACCGCGCCCGCCACTTCGCCCTGGGCCGGCAGCAGCCGCATCAGCGCCAGTGCCGTGGTCGACTTGCCGCAACCCGATTCGCCCACCAGCGCCAGCGTCTCGCCGGCAAACACCTGCAGGTCGAGCCCCGCGACCGCCACCTGGCCGGGGAAGGCCACGCGCAGGCCACGCACGTCGAGCAGCGGTTCGCGTGGTGAGGCGTTGGCGGTGGGAGGCGGTACGGTCATCTCCGGCTCAGGCGAATTCGCGTACCAGGCGCTCGGCCAGGCGCTGCCCGCGCTGGGCCAGCACCGGCAGCGCACGTTCCACCGCGAGCGCGATGCGGGCGCGCAGCGGCTCGCTGGTGACGCGGTAATTCTCGAAGTCCTTGTCGATGGCGTAGACGCCGATCGGCAACGTGTGGGCCTGGAAGAAGCTGAACAGCGGACGCAGCTGGTGGTCGATGGCCAGGGCGTGGCGGTCGCTGCCGCCGGTGGCGGCCAGCAGCACCGGCACGTCGATGAGCGACTCGTGGTGCACGAGGTCGAAGAAGTGCTTGAACAAACCGGTGTACGAGCCGCGGTAGATCGGGCTGGCCACCACCAGCAGGTCGGCCGACTCGACGTCCTTCAGCGCGGCCTCGACTTCAGCGGGCAAGGACGCGCGCTGCACCACGCCGCCGAACTGCGGCACGAGGCTGCCGAGCTCGATCAGGCGCACGTCGGCCGGCACCGCGTCGGTCAGGCCTTCGATGAGCTGTTCGACCAGCGCCAGCGTGCGCGAGGGGCGTTGCAGGCCACCGGAGACGGCGACGATCTTGAGTTTCCTGGTCATGTTGAACCTCTTGGTGTGAATGAAGTTAGGGGAGATGCGCCAGCCTTGGCGGGACGCGGTGAATGCATCAGGCCGCGCGGCGCGCTGGCGGCACGATGTCGTTGGCGATCACCTCGCCGAACGGCCCGGTCAGGTTGGCCTGGCCGGCCGGCCGCACGGTGTCGAGCGGCAACAGCGGGAACACCAGCTCGGCCAGGCGGTAGGCTTCTTCCAGGTGCGGATAGCCCGAGAAGATGAAGGTCTCGATACCGAGTGCCGCGTATTCCCGGATGCGGTCGGCCACCTCTTGCGGGTTGCCGACCAGCGCCGTGCCCGCGCCGCCGCGCACCAGGCCCACGCCGGCCCACAGGTTGGGCGACACCTCGAGCTGGTCGCGCCGGCCCTGGTGCAGTGCGGCCATGCGTTGCTGGCCCACCGAGTCGAAGCGCGCGAAGGCTTTTTGCGCCGCGGCCACGGTGTCGTCGGTCACGTGGGAGATGAGTTCGTCGGCGGCGCGCCAGGCGGCCTCGCTGGTCTCGCGCACGATCACATGCAGGCGGATGCCGAAGCGCAGCGTGCGGCCGTGCACGGCGGCGGCGGCGCGGGCCTTGGCGATCTTGTCGGCCACGGCGGCGGGCGGTTCGCCCCAGGTCAGGTAGACGTCGACCTGCTCGCCGGCCAGCGCGATGGCCGGCTCCGAAGAGCCGCCGAACCACAGCGGTGGATACGGCTTCTGCACCGCCGGGTACAGGGCCTTGGCGTTTTCGACGCGCAGGTGTTTGCCGCTGAAGTTGACGGTCTCGCCGGCCGCCACACCACGCCAGATGCGCAGGAATTCGTCGGTGACTTCATAACGCTCGGCGTGCGAGAGGAAGCTGCCGTCGCCGTGTT
>JAQGMQ010000191.1 GCA_028292305.1 Rhodoferax sp. | reverse complement strand
CAGCCCGATCGAGCAGGCCGCCATCGTGCTGCTGTGCATGGGCGAAGAGCCGGCTGCGGCGGTGCTGCGTTGCCTGTCGCGTGAAGAGCTGCTCGAGGTGACGCAGGTGATGTCGCGCCTGTCGGGCATCAAGGTCGAGGCCGTGAAGACCGCCATGCAGCGCTTCTTCGACAACTACCGCGAGCAGAGCGGCGTGCATGGCGCCTCGCGTTCCTACCTCAAGCGGTCGCTGGACATGGCGCTCGGCTCCGAGATCGCCGGCAGCGTGCTCAACAGCATCTATGGCGACGCGATCCGGCCCAAGATGGCACGGCTGCAATGGGCCGCGCCGCGCTGGCTGGCCGAACGCATCGCCCCCGAACACGTGCGCATGCAGGCCGTGTTCCTGGCGTTCCTGCCGCCCGAGCAGGCCAGCGTGGTGATCGAGGCCCTGCCCGTGGCCAGCCACGACCTGGTGCTGTTGAACATGGCGCGGCTCGACGAGATCGAAGCCGAGCTGCTGGTCGAACTCGACGAGATCGTGACCCGTTGCCTCGACGAGATGGGCAGCCAGAGCGCGCAGGTCGAAGGCACCAAACAGGTGGCCGAAATCATCAACCGGCTGAGCGGCGACAAGCGCCAGATGATCGAGCTGCTGCGCGCCCACGACGCGGCCCTGGTCTCGAAGATCGAGGTCAGCATGTACGACTTCTTCATGCTGTCGAACCAGACCGAAGCCGTGCTCACCCGCATCATCGAAGAGGTCCCGCTGGAGCAATGGGCCAGCGCGCTCAAGGGTGCCGAGCCGGCCATCCGCGAAGCCATCCTGCGGTCGATGCCGCGCCGCCAGGCCCAGGGTTTCGAAGACCAACTGCGCCGATCGGGCCCGGTCACGCGGAGCCGCATCGAGCAGGCACGCAAGGAAATCATGGCCCAGGTCAAGGCGCTGGCCGACGCTGGCGAGATCGAGATCCAGCTGTTCGCCGAGGCCACGGTCGAATGAAGAACGCGCGTCCGCACCGCTTTCCGCCGCTGCACCAGTTGGTGGCGCGCACGCCGGCGCACGACAGCCACGGCCCGGGCGCGGCCGAGGGTTTCCAGCAAGGCATCGCGCAGGGTTACGCCGAGGGCCTGCGCACCGGTGAGGAGCGCGGCCATGCAGAAGGCCTGGCGGACGGCCATGCCGAGGGCCTGCGCCAGGGCGCGGAACAAGGCCGGCAGGAAGTGCTGGCCGCGTTCAGGGATTTGGCGCGCCCGCTGGATGCGGCGCTGCAGGGTTTGAAGTCGCTGCAGGCCGACTACCAGTCGGCCCTGCGCACCGAAGTGGTGGAGCTGGTGGGCAAGGTGGCGCGGCAGGTGATCCGCTGCGAACTCGCGCTGCAGCCGATGCAGTTGCTGACCATGGTCGACGAGACTTTGGCCACCCTGCCCCGCGTGGGCGACCACGAGGTCGAGGTCTACCTGCACCCCGAAGACCTGCAACGCATCGTCGATCTCGACCCCGAGCGCGCGCGCCGCTGGAAGCTGCTGGCCGACCCGCGGCTCGAGCCCGGCGAATGCCATGTCAAGGCCGCCAGCCACGAAGCCGATGCCGGCTGCCGCCAGCGCCAGGCCGCGGTGATGGAGCAGATCACGGCGCAGCTCGCCGAGCCCGAAGCCGAGCTGCCCGCAGCGCCCTTGGCCGAGACCGCTACCGCTACCGCTACCGCTACCGCTACCGCTACCGCGGCCGCCGCGCCCGTGCGCCGCGCCAGAAAACCGAAACAGGAATCCGCATGATCAGTGCCGCTTTGCGCAGGCTCGAACTCGGCACCGTGCCCGTGGCCACGCCCACCGGGCGCCTGGTCGGCGCCTCGGGCCTGCTGCTGGAGAGCATCGGCTGCAGCCTGCACACCGGCCAGCGCTGCCATGTGGAAACCGCCTCGGGCGAATGGATCGAAGCCCAGGTGGTGGGCTTCCGCGAAGACGTGTCCTACCTGATGCCGTTCAAGAAGGCCGAGGGCTTGTCCACCGGCGCGCGGGTCTTGCCCGCGCCTGAAAACAACCGCCTGATGATCGGCCCGAGCTGGCTCGGCCGTATCGTGAACGGCCTGGGCGAACCGATCGATTCACTCGGCCCGCTCACCGGCGAACACCCGCTGGCCAGCAAGCCGCCGCGCGTGCACCCGCTGCGCAAACAACCGGTGGTGGACACGCTGGACGTGGGCGTGCGCGCCATCAACGGCGTGCTGACCTTGGGGCGCGGCCAGCGCGTGGGCCTGATGGCCGGCAGCGGCGTGGGCAAGAGCGTGCTGCTCGGCCTGATCACGCGGCAGACGGTGGCCGACGTGGTGGTGGTGAGCCTGATCGGCGAACGCAGCCGCGAAGTGCGCGAGTTCATCGAACGTTCGCTCGGCCCCGAAGGCCTGGCCCGCGCCGTGGTGGTGGTGGCGCCCGCCGACGAATCGCCGCTGATGCGCCTGCGCGCCACCGAGCTGGGCCACACCATTGCCGCCCACTTCCGCGACCAGGGCCAACACGTGCTGCTGCTGGTGGATTCGCTGACGCGCTACGCCATGGCCCGGCGCGAAGTGGCGCTGGCGCTCGGCGAGCCACCGGCCACGCGCGGTTACCCGCCGTCGGTGTTTAGCCTGCTGCCGCAGCTGGTGGAAAGCGCGGGCAACGGCGAACACCCCGAGGGCAGCATGAGCGCCATCTACACCGTGCTGGCCGAGGGCGACGACCAGCAGGACCCGGTGGTCGACACGGCCCGCGCCATCCTCGACGGCCACATCGTTTTGTCGCGCGAGCTGGCCGAACGCGGCCACTACCCGGCCATCGACATCTCGGCCTCGGTGAGCCGCTGCATGTCGCAAGTCACCAGCCAGGGACACCAGCGCGCCGCCCAGCAGCTGAAGGACATGGCCGCCCGCTACGCCCAGGTGCGCGAACTGCTGCCGCTGGGCGCCTACGTGGCCGGCGCCGACCCGGCCACCGACCGCGCCGTGGCCCTGTACCCGCGCATCGAAGCCTTTTTGCACCAGGGCGTGAACGAAGCCGCGCCGCTGGCCGGCAGCCTGCAACAGCTCGAAGGGCTGATGGCATGAGCACTGGCAACCCTGCCAGCAAGAACGGCAGCGGCCTGGCCCGGCTGGTGCAGTTGCGCCAGCGCGAACTCGACCAGCGCCAGGCCGAGCTCGCCAGCCGCCAGGCCGTGCGCGAACGTTATCAGCGCAGCGTCGACCAGCTCGAACAGCTGTGGCGCAACAGCCCGGCGAGCGCCGCCAGCAGCGGCATGGCGCCGGCGCTGTCGCTGAACTCGGCCAACTACAAACAGACCGTGCTGCAGCTGGCCAGCGCCCACCGCGAAGACCTGGTGCGCCATGAAAGCACGGTCGACTCGGCGCGCCATGCGGTGGTGCAGGCCTCGCGCACCCACGGCGCCGCCGAACAACTGCTGGAGCGCCAGCGCCAGAACCTGCGGCGCGAAGCCAACCTGCGTGAACAGAAGAGCCAGGACGAAATTGCGTCGCTGCTCTGGCAAAGGAAGCCGGTATGAGCGCAGCGCTGGGCCGCCCCGAGCAAGCTCGCACCGCAGTACAGCCGCACGAAGGTATGCCAGTGAGCGCGGCGCCAGGCCGATTTCATGGAATGGCGAAAACGGTCGCCTTGGCAACGGATAACCCTTTTTATCTTGACCAAGGAGCTTGAAATGGCCGACATCACGCCCAGCACCACCGCCACCCAACTCGCCACGGCCTACACCACGGCGGCGCAGAACCTGTTGACCAACCAGGGCAAGACCGCGCAAGCCACCGCCGCGGCCCTGACCAAGCTGAAGACCGCGCTAAGCGCGTTCGACACCGCGGTGAGCGCGCTGTCGGGCAAGACCGGCCTGGCGCAGCGTTCGGCCACGTTGTCGGGCAGCGCCGGCACGGCCACCGCCACATCCACGGCGCAGCCCGGCAACTACACCCTGTTCGTCGAGAAGCTGGCCACCACGCACCAGGTGGCCTTTGAAGACCTGCCCGCTGTGCCGGTGGCGCTGGGTGGCCCGCTGGTGGTCAAGCTGGCCGACGGCAGCAGTTTCACCGTGGCCCTGAGCAGTGCCGACCAAGACGGCAACGGCAGCATCTCCCAGGCCGAGATCGCACGCGCCATCAACCTCGAATCGGGCAACCAGGGCAAGGTCACGGCCATGACCGTGACCTCGGGCGGCAAGACGCAGCTGGTGCTGAGCGCGGGCCAGAGTGGCGAAGGCGGCCAGATCACGCTCGACGCCAGCGGCATGCCCGCCAGCGCCCTGAAAGACAAGTTCACCGCCGCTGGCAACGTGCTGGTGGCGGCGCAGGACGCGGTCATCTGGCTCGGCGGCCAGGGCGGCATCGAGATCAAGCAGGCTTCGAACACGCTCACCGCCATCGACGGCGTGACCGTCAACTTCACCCAGGCCATGGCCACCGGCGCCGCGCCGCTGACGCTGACCATCGGCGCCGACGACACCGGCACGGCCGCCAACGTCACCGGCTTCATCACCGCCTACAACACGCTCGAGAAAGCCCTCGACGAGATGACCACCGTGGGCAAGGACGGCGCCGCCGCCGGGGCCTTCGTGTCGGACTCCGGCGTGCGTTCGCTGCGCACGCGGCTCAACACCGTGCTGCGCCAGAGCGTGGGCTCGCTGCGGCTGGCCGACTTCGGCGTCACCGCCGACCGCGACGGCGCGCTGACGCTGGACGCGGCCAAGCTGAAGAAGACGCTGGCGGCCAACCCCGAAGGGCTGGACACGCTGTTCGGCAAGTCGAGCCTCACCGCATCGAGCGGCGTGCTGGGCGCCTTCCACACGCTGACCAAGAGCTGGACCGACAGCAGCAGCGGCCAGATCAAGCGGCGCCAGGACACGGTGCAGATCACGCAGAAGAACCTGTCGACGCGGCAGGACCGGCTGGATGCGCAATACACCAGCGCCTACAACCGCTACCTCGCGCAGTTCACCCAGTTGCAGGCCCTGCAGTCGCGCATGAGCGACACCTCGGGCCTGTTCGCCAACCTCGGCACGTAACGGCTGCCCCCACCCCACCCTATCCGCACGAGGCCCAACTTGTACCACGACGCCTACCGCAACTACCACGCCGACAACCTGCAGGCGCAGACGGCCAACGCCTCGCCGGTGCAGCTGGTGCTGATCCTGATGGACGGCCTGCTCGAAGAGCTGGCCCGCACGCGGGCGCACATCGAAGGCGGGCGTTACGAGCAGAAGGCGCGTGGCCTGGACAAATGCGTCGCCATCCTGAACGGCTTGTCGAGCGCGCTCGACACCGACCAGGGCGGCGAGGCCGTAGCCAACCTGGGCCGGCTCTACGACTACTGCGCCTGGCGCCTGTACAAGGCCGGTTATGCGCTGGAAGTCGGCATGGTGGACGAAGTCACCGGCCTGCTGACCACCATCCGCAATGGCTGGCAGGGCGTGCAGGCGGCCCATGGTTAGGCTGGGCCGCATCGTGCGCTGGACCACCCGCCTGCACGCCGCCGCCGCCGCGCAGGACTGGGCAGCGCTGGACGCGACCGACCGCGAGCTGGCCGAGATGCTGCCCATCCTGGCGGTGCAGGGCCCGTGGTCGACCGAGGAACGCGCCGCGCTGCTCGGGCTGGACTTGGCCCACCGCCAGGCCCGGGCGCGCTGCGCCACCGCCTGCGACGCGCTGCAGGAACAGATGAACAAGGTCGGCACCCAGAAGGATGGCTGGCTGGCCTACGCCCTCAACAGCAGCCCGGACGAATCGCGCCCATGAGCATTGCACTGACTTCCGCCCCCGCACCTGCACCAGCACCGGCCCCCGCGCCGGCACCGGTGGTCGCCGCCACTACGGCTACCGCCAACGCGGCCACCCCGGCCACAACCCCTGCGCGCGGTAAACCGGCAGCCTCGGGCACCACGGCCACGACGTCAGCACCGGTTGACCCGGGCAAAGCCGCCGACGCGGCCACACCGCTGTTTCAGGACGCCTGGCTGCGCCTGGGCGCGGCAGGCGACGCTGCACTGCCGGTCAATGGCGATGCCGCCTTGTCCGGGACCGAGACCGACCCCGGCAAGGACGACACGGACGCCCGGCCCGACCAGGCCGCTGCCCCGGTGGCCGACCTGTTGTTGTCGGGCATGCTGCTGATGCCGGTGCAGACCCCGCCGCCGCTGGTTGTTGCGCCGGCCCTGTCCGCGTCTGCAACTGCTGACATCGGCTTGCCACGGGTCACCGCCGATGCCCTTGCCAAGCCG
>JAQGMQ010000565.1 GCA_028292305.1 Rhodoferax sp. | reverse complement strand
GCGCGTCTACCTGATGCTGCACGACAAGGACCGCTTCAACGCCGACGAGATGAAAGCCTGGGTGCTGCGCGACTGGCAGTCGCCCGAAGGTGGGAAGGTGCTCGGCACGCAGTCGAGCATGCTGGCGCACCTGGAGGCCTTGTTCTCCGGCGGGCGTGTGGTGCAGTCGCCCCTGGTGCAGAACGAAGGCCTGGTGAAACGCGCGCGCGCCTTCCTCGACGGCACGACGTCGAGCGAACGGCTCTACGAACGCGCCAAGACCGCCATGCTCGAAGAAGCCCCGCCCGACTTCACGCTGCTGCGCGTGGTGGGCGCGCAGGCCGGCACCGTGTTCAGCCGGGCCTCGGGCGAGCCGCTCGAAAAAGGCGTGCCCGGCCTCTACACCTACGACGGCTACCACGAGCTGTTTTCAAAACGCCTGCCCGAGCTGCTGGCCAAGGCCCAGGACGAAGACGCCTGGGTCATGGGCCAGGCCAGCCCGAACAGCCTCTGGGGCGCGGCCGGCAGCGTGCCGCAGGCCCTGGGCAACGCGCAGAAAAAGACGCTGGACGTCGCCTCCCGCCTGCTCAAGCTGGAGCCGCTGATGGAAGACATCCGCCGCCGCTACCTCACCGAATACACCGCACACTGGATCGCCTTCCTCGACGACATCCGGCCCGTGACCGGCTCCACGCTGGCCTTCGACCTGACGGTGCTGCGCCAGTTCGCCGCGCCCGATTCGCCGCTGTCGCGGCTGGCCCGCGCGGCCATCCGCGAGACCACGCTGTCACGCCAGATCAACATCATTCCCGAAGACGAAAAAAGCTACTTCGACAAGGCCAGCGAGCAGTTCGCCAGGCAGACCACCGCCGTCAAAAAAAACCTCGGCCTGCGGCCTGAGGCGCGGCTCGAGAAACAGCTGGTGGACAGCCGCTTCGCCGCGCTGCGCGAGGTGGTCACGGGCCAGAGCGAGGCCGCGTTTTATGGCGCGGGCAGCAGCAGCAGCGGCAACGCGTTCAGCGGAGGTCTGCGCAGCAGCCTGAACAACGGCGTGAACAACACCGTGAACGCCACCCTGAACGGCAGTGGCGGCGGCTCGGGTTACGCGGGCGCGGGCCGGCCGGCTCTGGAAAACGTCTCGGCCATGCTCAACGAGTTCTACACCGTGCTGGCCGTGGCCGAAACCGCGTTGTCCAGCAACAGCATGCCGCCGACCAGCGCCGACCCGGGTGCCAAGCTGCCGCTGGAAGGCAACCGGTTGCCCGCGCCCTTTCGCGAAGTGATGCTGGGCCTGGCCGGCAGCGGCGCCGAGAAGATCACGCAGGGTGCGTCCGACATCCTGCGCGGCCAGGCCACGCAGCAGATGGACCGCCTGCTGGGCCTGATGAGCGCGCAGGTCACCGACGCCTGCAAACGCGGCATCGAAGGGCGCTACCCGTTCGTGCCGGCCTCGGCGGCGGGCACCGCACCTGAAGTGCAGATCGAAGATTTCAACGCCGTGTTCGCGTCTGGTGGCGTGGCCGACGAATATTTTTCCAAATACCTCGCGCCGTTCGTCGACACCGGACTGCGCCCGTGGCGCTACAAGTCGCCCGGCACAGCCAACCTGATGACGCCGGTGGAAAGCCTGGGCAACGCCGCCACGCCGGCCACCACCGGCCCCACACTCACCGGCGAGCTGCTGAAGCTGCTGGCCCAGAAGGGGCCCAACCCCGACGCGTTTGCCCAGGTTGCGCAAATCCGCGACGTGTTCTTCCGCGAGGCCGGCGCCAAACGCATGGCCTGGAAGATGGACCTCAAGGTGCTGGAACTCGACCCGAGCATCAACGAACTGGTGATCAACCTCGACGGCCAGGGGCAGCGCTACGTGCACGGCCCGGTGCAGGCCATCCCCATCAACTGGCCCGGCCCGCGCGGCGGCGCGCAGGCCGAGCTCACGGCCACGCCGCGCATCCGGCCCGACACCTCGTCCATCGTCACCAGCGGACCCTGGGCGCTGCTGCGCCTGATGGAACGCGGCCGCGTGATCGACAGCGCCACCGTGGGCCGGGCTTCGGTCGAATTCACCTTCGACGGCCGCCGCGCGGTGCTCGACATCAATACCGGCCGGCTGGCCAACCCGATGACCACCGATCTGCTGCGCAACTTCAAGTGCCCGGGGACCGCATGAGATTCAGCCAAGTGGTCGGTTCCGCGGGCTGGTCGGTGGCCGGCCAGGTCTCGCCACCGGCCATCTGGGGCAAGCTGCCGACGCATGCCGACTACCTGCAGCACGGCGTGCGCGCCGACGAGGTACCCGGCTGGCAGCGCTGGCTGGGCGGCGCCATGCGGCCCCAGCCGGCCCAAGCCGCGCAGCGCGCCAGCGCGCCAGCCAGCAAACGCCCGCGCCGCACCGAACCTTGGCTGTCGCTGGAGCCGGCGCGCTACAAACCCGCGCCGAGCAGCATCCCCGTGGCCTTCGTGCTGCCGCCAGGCACGTTGGCGTTCGCACCCCAGCAGCATGTGGTGGGCGTGGTCGCCAGCTCCTGCGACCGGCTGGGCCGCGAACACCCGATCATCGTGTACCAGCGTGTCAACGAGCGTTGGCTGCGGCACAGCCTCGCGCCCGCGGGCGGGGTGGGCGAATCCGAATTTGCCTTTGGTGCCGAAGCCGACCGGCTGGAGCGGCAGAACTGGCTGTTCTGGCTGGCCCGCCTGGTGAGCCGCTACGTGGCCACGCCCGAAGAAAACGCGGCGCTGGCGGACGACCCCGACGGGCCGGATGGCGCGGTCACCGTGCCAGGCGCCTGGCACAGCGCTAACGGCCCTGTGAGCACCACGGGCCCTATCGGCTCTACCAGCTCTACCAGCGCTACCAGCGCTAACGGCCCCAACAGCTCTCCCGGCGCTACCGGCGCTACCGGCCTCTCCCGCATGAGCCTGGAAGCCGCCGTGGCGCAACTGTGGGCCCTGCATGCCCCGGGCTGGTCGCAGTGGGTGGGGGTTGCCAAACCGCGGCCGGCCCTGGCGCAGTTGCAGCAGGTCATTGACGGGGCCGCCCCTCCGCGCGACTTCGACGCCGCCGACCAGTTGCGCGGCGTGGGCCACCTGCCCTGGGCCGATTGGCCCGCCCGGCTCAGCGGCGCACAGGCGCAGCCTGCTTTCTGGCAGCAGGACGCCTACGGGGGCTATGTCGGCGCCACGCTACGGCTCGCCGAACTTTGGGAGCGCCGGCCATGAATTCACAGCCTGACACCACGTTGCAGTTGAGGCTGGTGCGCAGCCACGGCAGCGCGGCTTCGGCGGTGTGGCCGCTGAGCCCGGGCCGCGCGTTGACGATGGCCGAGGCGTTTGCCGCCAGCACGGTGGCCATTGCGCCCGACCAGGTGGCCGCCGCCGAACGCTGCAGCGTCCACAGCAAGGGCGTGCTGCCGGGTGGCGCGCCCCTGTGGTGGCTGGCCAATGGAGGCGCCGAACTGGTTTGCATGGTCAACCAGCGCCGCCTGGCGCAAGGCGAGCAGGTGCGGCTCAACGACGGCGATGTGATCGAACTCGGCTTGCTGCATTTCGTCATCGAAACATACCAGGCGCAGGGCCAGCCGCCGCATTTGGCCGACACGCATCCGGCCAACGCACCAACGCCCACACCACCAACACCGCCGACGGCAGGCCAGGGCGCGGACGCGCATGCCCGCTTCGAGCTGACCGACCTGCTGCGCGGCGACGATGCCCTGCATGCCGTCGAGGCCGCGGCACACACCGCGGCGCACGCGCGGCACCACCGGCAGTCGGTCGACGCGCATGCCGATCCCTTCAACGACATTGCCGACACGGCCTACCGGCTCGACGTGGCGGCGCCGGTTACGACGCTGCCTTTGGACCCGGCCGCCGCGCTGCCATCGCCACCGGGCCGCAACGCGGTCGACGATGCCATCACCGACCCGGCCACCGGAGCCGATGAAACCGGCGAAACCGGAGCAGCCTCGGCCGAAGTGCTGCGGCATCTGCACGCCGAATACCTGCGCCTGATGCACAACCCGAACGAGCCTACGTCGGCCATGGACTGGAGCCTGCACGACCCGCGAAACGGCGGCTCGGCGCAACGTGGCGAGCACGCCCTGCACGACCTCACCCAGGACGCCGAGCGCTTCGAGAGCCTCTACGACATCCTCGGGCACGGCGCCAATATCGAGTCGATCATGAGCGGGCTCGACACGCTGACCGACACCGACCTGCTGGCCGACGACCCCAAGGTCAACGTGCTGCGTCTGTTCGCCCCAGCCGACCTGCTGATGCAGGAAGCCGGCTTGCCGGGCCTGACCCGGCGCGAGCACCACGCCCTGTCGGCCGACAGCGCCGCTGCGCTCGACCCCTCCCGCAAAGGAATCCAATGACCACCGTCACGCCCTCTTCCACCGCTGCGGCCCCGGCCCAGTCCTTCAGGCAATGGCGGCAGGGCGACAGCCTGGACGCCGCCATCACACGCGCCGAACAGGACGTGCGCAGCCGCCCCACCGACGTGCCGACGCGCTGGTTCCTGTTCGAGCTGCTGTGCGTGTTGGGCCATTGGGAACGCGCGCTCAAACAGCTGCAGACCTGCGCCACCATGAACCCCGCGCTCGACGGCACGGCCCAGACGATGCGCGGCCTGATCCGCGCCGAACGCCAGCGTGAAGCCGTCTTCGCCGGCACGCAGATGCCGGTGCCGGTGGTCGACCTCAGCGCGTGGATGACGCAGCTGGCCGAAGCCCTAGCGTGCAACGCCAGCGCAGACCACGACCAGGCCGATGTGCTGCGCGCACAGGCCATGTCGGCCGCGCCCGAGGCTGGCGGCCGGGGCGACATGGGCGCGTTCGCCTGGCTGGCCGACACCGACAGCCGCCTCGGCCCGGTGTGTGAACTGATGGCGGCCGGCAGCTACCGCTGGCTGGCGTTCACCGACATACAGCGGCTGCAGATCGACGCGCCGCAACGGCTGCTGGACCTGGTCTGGGCCAGTGCCGAGATCACGCTGTACCCCGACACGCCGCTGAAAGCCTATCTGCCGGTGCGCTACCCGGGCACGGCCAGCGCACCGGGGGCGAACGACGCGTTGCGCCTGGCGCGTGAAACCATCTGGCGCGAAGTCGGCTCGACCGGTGTCTTTGCCTATGGCCAGAAAACCTGGATGACTGACCACGGCGACCTGCCCCTGCTTGACGTGCGCGAGCTGCAGTTCGGCCCGGACACCGCGCCTGCCGGAGACACGGCATGACGCCCGTCGAGGACGACAAGGACGCAGAGGACGCACAGGACGTCGAAAGCGTTGAGGGCGCCTCACCTGGCGACCCGACACAACCCGAAGCCGGCACCGAGGCGCGCCCCGGCTCGGCGGCAGCGCGCCACCACCCTGCCGCGCGCAGCTTGCCGTCCAGCCGCAGCGGCCAGGCGAAGCCCTGGCAAAACCAGTTTTTGCCCACGCTGTTCGACCGCCTGTGTGACGACGCGCCGCAACGCAGCAAAGAGCTGTCGTCGGAATACGCGCCGAGCCGCAGCGGCATGCGCGGCATCGTGCAGCGCGATCTGACGTTTCTGCTCAACACCACCAACCAGCAGGATTTGCTCGACCCCGATCTGCACGCCGAGGTGCTGACATCCACCGTCAACTACGGCGTGCCGGCCCTCGCCGGCAGCTATCTGTCGGACCGCAAATGGGCCGACATCGAAAAGATGATCCGGAAGGCCATCGTCGACTTCGAGCCGCGCCTGCTGCCCGACTCGATCTTCGTCAGGCCGCTGATGAAGGAAGACGGCCGCGCCAGCTACAACGTGCTCCTGTTCGAGATCAGGGCCACCTTGCACATGGAACCTTACCCCGTGGAGTTCACCGTGCAGAGCGCGGTGGATCTGGAAACCAGCCGCATCACCCTGGAATGATTCAATGAAAAAGTTCTTATCGACGAGCCACCTGCTGCAGCTGGTGCTGCTGGCAATCGCCGGCCTGGGCCAGCACGCGACCGTGGCTGCGGCCGAGTGCCCCTGGCTCGCCGCCGACGTGCTGGACGCGGCCATGCCGCAATACCGCCCCTGGACGGTCGACCCCAGCAGCGGTGCGGGCCGTTGCCGGTTCGAGGGCGAGGCATCGCGCGAACCGGGGATTCGCTACGAGATGCCGATGTTGTCACTGACGCAGCAAGTCAAACCCAATCCCGACGCCGCAGCTGGATTCGCCAAGCATCTGAAACAGGCCATGGCCAAAGACTACGTGATCGAACCAACTCCCATGCTGGGCAAGGAGGCGTTCAGCTATGCCGCCGGCCCCGATGCACAAATGGTCAGTTGGGTGGCACACGAAGGCAGCCAGGTTCTGATGGTCGCCTTCGTCCACCGCGAACCCGTCAAAGCCGAAGACCGGGCACAGGTGCAAGCCATCGCTGTGCGGGCCATGAAAAATTCGGCCGACCCGGCGGCCGCCAAAGCAGCACTGTCTTGCCCCTACTTCGACGAACCCTTGCTAAAAAAGCTGCTGCCCGGCCCCGGCCTCAAGGTGCAGCGTTTCGGCGCCGACAGCTGCATGGCCAACACCGACGATGCCGTGGTGATGCTGGTGCGCTCTGCCACGGACACCGAATCCGAGGTGCCGGCACTGCTGAAACGCAGGACACCCAACGACGCCGGCTGCGTCAGCACACCCGAGCCCGATGTGTCGCCATATGCCTCGCTGGTGTACGGCTGCGCGGGCGGGAATGCAAGCGCCCGCATCTGGTTCAACAAGGGCCGCATCGTTTTCAACATTGACCTTGTTCCAGAGGGCAAGGCACCCACGCCCGCCCAGCACCAGCAACTGCTGGCCCTAGCCCGCGCGGCGGTCAACAACCCGGCGGCGAAGTAGCCCGCACCGCTTCCCCAGTCTGCACCGGCCCCCAACGCCACGCCACCGCGCCACACCGCCATGGACCCCCATCTACTCAATTACTACAACCAGGAGCTCGTCTACATGCGCGAGCTCTCAGGCGAGTTCGCGCAGCTGCACCCCAAGATCGCGCGCCGGCTCGGCATGCAGGGCATCGAGGTGGCCGACCCGTATGTCGAGCGGCTGATCGAAGCCTTCTGCTTCATGTCGGCACGCATGCGCATCAAGCTCGACGCCGAGTTCCCCAAGTTCACGCAGCGCCTGCTGGAGGTGACGTATCCCAACTACGTGAGCCCCACGCCTTCGATGGCCGTGGTGCAGTTGCACCCGAGCGTGAAAGAAGGCGACTTCAGCAACGGCTTCGAGGTGCCGCGCGGCAGCGCGTTTTTCAGCAAGGTGCCTGAAGGCGAAGAGACCGCCTGCGAGTTCCGCTCGGGCCAGGACGTGACGCTCTGGCCGGTGCAGATCGTCGACGCCCGGCTCACCGGCGCGCCGCCCGACATTCCCGCGCTGGAGCGCTACCTGCCCGCGCATGTACAGGTCGCCGGCTGCCTGCGGCTCAAGCTGCGAACGGTGGGCGGCATGCATTTCTCGGACCTGCACGGCCTCGACCGCTTGCCGATCTATCTTTGCGGCGACGACCAGATCGCCTCGCACCTGTTCGAGCTGCTGCACACCTCGGCGGTGGCGACCTTCGTCGGCACGCCCGGCAACATGGGCGACCGGCCGCACGCCATCACGCAAACGGCCTTGGTGCACGAAGGCCTGCAGCCGCAGCAAGGCCTGCTGCCCCTGCCCTGGAACACATTCCACGGGCACAACCTGCTGCACGAATACTTTGCCTGCCCCGAACGTTTCCATTTCTTCACGCTCGCCGGGCTTGCGCCGGGGCTCGCCCGCATCGAGGGTCGCGAGGCCGAGATCGTGGTGCTGCTGACGCGACCGCCCGGCACCCTGGCCGCCTTGGTCGATGCCGGACAG
>JAQGMQ010000170.1 GCA_028292305.1 Rhodoferax sp. | reverse complement strand
GCCGGCACATTCCCCACCGCGATCGCCGGCGCCGCGCCCGGCACGCCACCGCGCGGCGTAGTCCGCACCACCTGACTGGGTGGCAGCGCCGTGCCGCTTTTGAGCCGCGCATACATCGCATTCATCGCCTGCGTGAAATACGCATGCAAGGGCACGAACCGGTTGTCGAATCCACTGAACGGATTGAACGCGTCGAAGTGCTGCGCGTTCGTCACTTCCACGTAACGCAGCTGGCTCGCGCTGCCCTCGACCAGGCGGTTGTAGGCGGCGTAGGCGCGCTCCGAGTTGTTGACCGGGATCAGCGCATCGCTGCGCCCGCCGACCATCAGCACCGGCTTGCCGCGCAGGTTGCCGTTCAACAGCACTTCTCCCATGCCGGCGCGCACCGCATCGCTTTGGGCCTTGGTGGGCACCGTGCTGGCGGTCAACGCGGTACCGGTCACGGTGTCGACGCCGGTGACCAGGGCGCGTTGGCAAAGCGCGCCGTCGAAGGCGAAGTCGGCCGTGCCGGTCGATAGCGAGACGGCCAGGGTCCAGGCCTTGGCGCCACCCACCGAGGTGTTGAGCACCGGCGTGGCCGGCGACCCGTTGGAGGTGCCATTGCCCACCGCGTAACTCTGCGCCTTGGCCGCGGCCGGCACGGGTTGTGGATCGCCGGTGGCATTGACCGACGCCAGGCTCATGCCGCAGACGTTGTCGGCCACCGAGAAACGTCCATAGGCGTTGACATACATGGTGGAGATGATCACCGCGTTGCCCAGGCCGTAGTGCGCGTTGTGCATCTGGTCGTTGGACGTGCTCCAGCCGTAGGCGCGCAGCCGCGCCAGCGCGTCGGCCGATTGATCCGCGGTGGTGGCCCCGTTGACCAGCCCGCGGGCCGCGAGCGCGGCGCAGCGGTTGGTGGCGCGCGGGACCATGCCGACGGTGGGGATGTAGTTGAAGGTCGAGGTCTCGCCCATGGCTGCCGCACTGGCCAGCGCGGCGCAGGGCTGGTACAGGTTGGCCACGGTGAAGTAGTCGATCAACGGCTTGCCGTAGCCGGGCACGGCCGCACCGCCGAACTGCACGCCGTAGCCGGCGGTGGTGCCGGGCTGCGCGCTGGGCTCGAAGGCCACCACGCCATCGATCAGGCCGTCGCTGTCCTGCTCGGCGGCGCGCAGCACGGCGGCGCCGCCGTTGGACACCGAGGCGGCGATGACCGTGATGTTGCCGGCGTTGAACTTCACGCGGCGGTTGCTGCCGTCGACGTCGCCGTATTCCTGGTTCAGCGCGTACAAGGCGAAGCGGGCCGCGGCCAGCGTGTCGTTGCCCCAATCTTTCTCGGGATTGAGTTGCGAGTGGGCGTGTTTCAGTGCCAGCCGGTTCGGGAACGCGGCATTGAAGGCGCTGCGCGCGGCATCGGTCAGGTCGGCCGCGAAATGCGACAGGCTGCCCGCCGCCGTGCGCGTGGCGCGGGTGCCGTCGATGCGGTGCACGGTGTCGTCGGTCGGGTCATACAGGCCCATGCCCTTGCCGGCGTCGGTGAGGGCCACGGCGCAGCCGCGTTTCAGGCCCCATTCACCAGCCGATGAAATCGCGCCGTACACGCCACGCGAACCGGACGACGGGCCGATCACCAGGCACGGCGCGTTGGCGTCGAAGTTGTCCGGGATCATGACCGCCATCGTGACGCGTTTGCGGCCCGCGCTGTCGTCCTGCACGCCCAGCACTTCGAGGCCCGGCACCATGCCTTCGCCACGGGTGTTGGCGCCGGTCAGGTCGATGTTCGGCCCATACAACACGCCGAAACCGCCGCCCGCCGTGGCGTCCACCAGGCCGCGGTAGTTGGACTGGATGGCGTTGCGGCGCAGTTCCTCGGCGGTCGGGTTCAGCGGATCGGCATAGGCAGGCACGGCCCCGGTGCTGGCCAGGCCCGTCTTGCCCAGCCCGCCGGTCAACAGGTCCTGCGTGGCCGCGGTGCTGCCGCTGCCCGGCGCCGTGGCGCGGTAGGCAACACGGCTGACCTGCGACGCGCCCGTGGGCAGCGTATTGACGGCCGGGCTGTCGGAGCCGTCGCCGCAACCGGCCAGCGAGGCCAGACCGGCGAGACCGGCGAGCGCGACCAGCGCACGGGTCGCCGAAGCGGTGGGGTTGAATGGAAAGCCATGGGATCTGCTGCGCATGCTGTCTCCTGTTGATGCCTGTTTGTTATGCCGTCACGGGCCACGATGACGGACATGGCGGTCGCCTTTGCAGACGCCGCCGACCGGGCTCGGGCCCGCAGACACTCTACGGGGCTTGGGCGCGCGCCGGGGTGTTTTCGACTCAGGGTTTTCCTGTGCCGCGTTGGTGCCATGAACGGTCGTGTGGGCGTTGACCGCGTCGGTCCTGCGTCGGTCAGGCGGGGGCCATGCGGCGGCCGCGTGGCGGCTCGAGCCGCGGTCACACGACGGGTCACGCGACGGGCACGCGCCGTGCACGCGCCGGTCAGGCGGCGGGCGCGTTCAGCCAGTCGGCAAGATGCTGGCCGACTTCGACCGGCCGCTCCATCGGCGTCATGTGGCCCGATTCTTCGACCACCGCCAGCCGCGCGCCGGGGATCAGCTCCGCCATCTCCACGTGGCGGGCCAGCGGGCTCCACGTGTCCTGCCGACCGCAGAGCAGCAATGTCGGCACGGCGATGCGCCCCAGCACCGGCATCGCGTCGGGCCGCGCGAGCAAGGCGTTGATCTGCGCGGCAAATACGTCGGGCGTGCTGCGCCCGATCATCTCGAGCACCTGCTCGAAGACCTCGCCACGCAGACGATTCTCGAGCCGCGCCGGGTGCACCATGCCCGCCGCCCACGCCTCACCCATGGCGCGCATACCCAAGGTGCGGGCTTTTTCCAGCAAGGCATGGCGCTGGCTGCGTTCGCGTTCGCCATCGGCACCGCCGGCGATGGGCTGAAACCCGGTGTCCAGCAGTGCCAGCCGCTCGACGCGTTCGGGGGCCAGCCGCACGACCTCCAGCGCCACGCGCCCGCCCATGCTGTGGCCGGCCAGGGCGAAACGAAAGCTGGGCGCCAGTTCGAGCACCTGCCGGGCCATGGCCTCCAGAGAATCGCGCAGGCCGTAATGCGGCACGACACATACGGCACGCGATGCAAGCGCGGCGCACTGCGCGGCCCACACGGCCTGGTCGCACAGCAGGCCGGGCAACAACATCAGGGTGGTGCCGGCGGTGGTCGAGCGTGGGGTCGGGTGTGAATCGATCATGGATGAACCTGATGAGCTGGAAGCTGCCGCGGGTCGCGGCAGGGCGTTGAATGGCGGCGCCGGGCAGGCGCCGCAGCCGATTCAAAAGTGTGTCGCACCTGGCTCGACAGCGCCAAATCGGGCGCCTCACGCGTCCTATTCATGGGGGACGCCAATCGCGCAAATGCCACCGGACTGGGTACTATGACCCAAGCAAAAGCAGCCACAAACCCCTTGGTGAACGCTATTTTTTGATAGCATTGTTGCCAGAGCCACCTTATATAAGTTGGCTATATCGTGCAAACATTTTATTGAAACAATTTCCCCTGCTGCACCGCAGCATCCTGCGATAAGATCGCGCTCCGCAACAAACGAAACAAAAAAATCTGCTTTGAAATGTGCCGGAAACATATGCGTCGCATAGTTTGGTCCGTTGCCCTCGTTCCCCATTTCAGGAGAGTTCCCGTGCCTCAACAGCTTCCCGCCATGCAGGACTGGCTGCCGCCGCAGCAAACAGCCCGCGCCTCCACCGGTTCAGCGATGGGCAACCCAGGTGCACAGCCGACGCTGCCGGCACAGCCATTTCAAGCGTCCGCGGTCCGCCTCGACATCCCGATCGCAACCACGCCGAAGCCACGGGCCCTGGGCTGGCTGCAAACCCTGTTGTCTGGCATGACCTCGCCGCGCACCCGCGTGTCCAACATCCAGAAGATCATGCTCGACGAGCTGGGGCACGTGGCCACCCTGCCGCTGCATGAAGAAGCGCTGGCACGCCAGATCGTGCAGGCACCCGATGCCGAAACCCTGTGGGAATTGCGGCGGCCCTTGTCCGAAGCCATCGGCAGCGTTTATGGCGACCTGGTGGCGCGGCAGAAGATGACCGAGATCAGCTTCATGTTCGCCGGCCTGCTGCGTCGCCGCGACACGGAAGACGACCACCACCACCCCGGCGAAAACGTGGTGCGCCTGCCCACGCGCGGCCAGCCTTCCGGCACCTGAAAAGCCTGAACCAGCCAACAGCCTTACCAAGAACCAGCCGAAGAACTCGCCCCCTACGGCGCGTAGAAGGGCACGGTCACCCTCCGCCAAGCCTGGGCGCTCTGCACCAAGTTTGCGCTTCCAGGCGGCGTGGCGACGTCAAACCTCTCCTTTTCTTCCAGTTCCGGCCATGCGGGACCGGCCTCTCGGATACAAGCCGACGCAGGCGCTCCGGGCAGATGC
>JAQGMQ010000142.1 GCA_028292305.1 Rhodoferax sp. | reverse complement strand
CGTTGCCGCAGGGCAGCGA
Source organism: Rhodoferax sp. (assembly GCA_028292305.1). Taxonomy (GTDB): domain Bacteria; phylum Pseudomonadota; class Gammaproteobacteria; order Burkholderiales; family Burkholderiaceae_C; genus Rhodoferax_B. Next base: position 4,178 of record JAQGMQ010000142.1, on the reverse strand, counting down.
ACAGGAACGTTCGGTGGACGTGCGCTTCACCTACGACGTCAACGGCCTGCTGCAGGTGGAAGCCACGGTGCTCGCCACGCAGCAGACCGTGAGCCTGGTGATCGAAGGCAACCCGGGCCTGCTGAGCGACGCGCAGATCCGCGAACGGCTCGAAGGCCTGCGCGACCTGAAGATCCACCCGCGCGAGCGCACTGAAAACCGCACCGTGCTGGCACGCGCCGAACGCGTCTACCAGATGCTGCTGGGCGAGACCCGCGAATGGATGGCGCAGTGCATCGTCGGCTTCGAGGTGGCCCTGGCCTCGCAGGACACGCAGTTGATCGCGCCGGCGATGCAGCTGTTGCGTGAGCAGCTGCAGCAGGTCGAGCTGGACAGTCCGCTGGCCGGCTGACCCGCACCGACCGCCACCCCTGCAAGCCATCGCCGCCCACTTCGCGCTCCTTTGCCATGAACCCCGCCGCACAAGATTTTTACGACCACACGGGGCTGCGGCCGGACGCGGCGCCGCAGGAGATCCGACGTGCCTACGCCCGCGCGCTGAAGCGGATCGACCAGGCTGCCGACCCGGTGGGTTTTCAACGGCTGCGCACGGCCTACGAACTGGCGCTGCCCGATGCCGGCCGGATCACGGTGCAGCCGGCGGCCGAGCCCGACCAGCACACAGCGCAGCACCTGGGCGACGCCGTGCTGGCATCTGCCCACGCCCGGTGGACCGGCGGTGCTTTTGCGCGCGGCGACACCACGGAGGCCGTGCTTGCCGCCGCGCTGGGTGATGCGCGCCTGCTGGACCTGGACGCACGCGATGCCTTCGCGCGTGGCATCGTCACGCTGCTTGCACGGGGCTGGCAGCCAGGTCACGAACACCTGTTCGCCGCCGCCGTCGAGCTGTTGGGCTGGGACCACGATACGACGCACCTGCCGCGATGCGGCCAGGCCGGCGCCGTCGTCGACGCGGCAGTGCGCGAAATGCTGCGCTTCAACCAGGTCCCGGTGGCCCAGCGCCCGCCCGTCCGTGAGGTCCTGCGGGCACTGCGCCGCGACGCGACACTTTCCGCGCCATTCCTGCAACGGCACCTGGCCATTGCCGAGCAAAGCTGCGCCGGCTTTCCACACTGGCTGCACGTGGTCTCGCGGCCGGCGCGGCTGGTGGCGTGGCAGCACCAGGCGAAATGCATGCCGCGGTGGCGGCGCGCCATGGCACCGAAGCCGTTCGCCTTCGCGGCCGAAACGGTTCAAGCTGCCGGCCAACGGCCCGGCGCCTCGCGTCTGCGCGTGCCCCGTGTCGGCGGTCGCGCCTGGCTCGCGGCCTTCCTCGTGGGCTCGGCGATGGTGCGGATGTTGTCACCCTCCGAGGCCGCCCTGCAGCACCGGCCGGGCGCCACGGCGCCGCCCGCCTACGCCGTGCCGGCAGGCCTGGTCGAAACCGGCGGCTGGGCACAGGTTCCTGCCGTGTACCGGCCGGCGAGTGCACCGGTGAACGTGGTCAGGCACACACCGTAGCCACCGCGGCGACATCCAGCGCCCGAGACATCCAGACCTGTCGAGCTCCCGAGCGAATCGGCGCGGGCAAGGCGGGCGGGTGGCACGTGGGCCGATCAGACCCCGGCGCCTCGTCTGCTGTCGCCGTGCCCTCCCGCCCAAGCGCCCAAGCGCGCCAACCGGACATTGGCACGGAACAGCACCAGCTTGCACGCTTGAACGTAAACTACGTCGCAATCGCTTGCCCGCCGGTACGGTCGCGTTGCAGCACCACCAGACCGCCTCCTCCTTCCGCCCTGCCTGTCCACACCATGCGCCCTGCCCCGCCCGCACCTCCGGACTCCGCCAGCGTCGCCACCGCCGCGGCCGCGGCCCATGCGGCCAGCACCGCGAACGCGGCCACCACCCCCACGCTGCCCTCGCCCGACGCACCCGTCGAGGGCTACCAGCTGGCCCAGCTGATCCGCGACCTGCGCAGCTACCAGGCCGAGCTGGAAAGCCAGAACAAGGTGCTGCGCTACAGCCAGGCCGTGGCCGAGGGGGCCTCAGAGCGTTTCGAAACCCTGTTTTCCAGCGTGCCGTTGGCGCTGATGGTGGTCGACGACCACGACATGGTGGTGCAGAGCAACTCGATGGCGCAGCGGCTGTTCCAGCCCACGGAGCGCGACCGGCCGCTGAATTTCCTGATGCCCTTCGTGAGCGCCGGCTGTACCGAACAGGTGCGCCAGGCTTTCCGCGAAGCCCACACCGACGGCCACTGCGAAGCCACCGAAGTGGTGTTCTCGATCGGCGACGCGGGCACCATCACCGGCGACCTGCACATCGCGCGGCTCGAGAACGCCCACGAGCCGGTGGTGCACTACATCTGCGCCGTGATCGACCAGGGTCCGCTGCTCACCGAACGCCGCGCCCTGCAGCAGAGCGGCGCCGCACTGCGCCAGCGCAACGAGCAATTGCGGGTCAGCGAGGCCCGGCTCGAGGCCGTCATCAACTCGTCGCTCGACGCCATCATCTGCGTCGACAAGGACCAGCACATCACCGTCTTCAACCCGACCGCGGCGGCGTTGTTCCAATGTCCGTCGTCGCAGGCGCTGGGCAGCTCGATCGAACGCTTCTTTCCCAACGCCATGCATGCGCTGGCGCACAACCAGATATCGACCCAGGCGCTGCTCGGCGAGATGAATGCGCTAACGGCCGGCGGCAAGCGGCTGGCGGTGGAAGTGAGCCTGTCGTTCGAGCGCCACCCCGATGGGGACACCACCACCTTGTTCGCCCGCGACCTGACCAGCCGCAAGCGTGCCGAGGCGCACCGCAACATGCTCGAAGGCCAACTGCGCGAGTCGCAGAAGATGCAGGCCGTGGGCACCATGGCCGGCGGCATCGCGCACGATTTCAACAACATCCTGAGCGCCATCCTGGGCAACCTGGAGCTCGCCAAGGAAGACGCCGGCCCCGAGTCGCCGGCGCTGGTGAGCCTGTATGAAATCGAAAAGGCCGGCCGCCGGGCCCGCGACCTGGTGCGGCAGATCCTGACCTTCAGCCGCAACGAGGCGCCGCGCCGCCGGCCAGTGTCGCTGGCCGAGGTGGTGGTCGAGACCGAACGCCTGCTGCGCGTGACCATGCCGCCCGCGGTCGAGCTGCACCTGCACATCAACGAAAACACGCCCGTGGTGCTGGCCGATGCCACCCAGGTCGAGCAGGCCGTGCTGAACCTGTGCACCAACGCCATCCAGGCGATCGGCGAGGAGCGCGGCACGGTGGGCATCGAACTGGCCGGCGTGTTGCCCGACGCGCGGCTGTGCGAACGCCTGGGCCTGGTGCCGGGCCGCTACGCCATGCTGGCCGTGCGTGACAGCGGCAAGGGCATCGACGACGAGACTTTGCTGCGCATCTTCGAGCCGTTCTTCACCACCAAGGAAGTCGGCCAGGGCACCGGCCTCGGGCTGGCGGTGGTGCACGGCGTGATGCGCAGCCACTCGGGCGGGGTCGACGTGCAGAGCGCGCCCGGCCTGGGCAGCGTTTTCACGCTGTACTTCCCCGCCACGCCCGCGCTGATGCCGCCGGCGGTGGTCGAAGCGCCGAAGCCGGGCAACGTCGAAGGCCAGGGCAAACACGTGATGTACGTGGACGACGACCAGGCGCTGGTGTTCCTGGTGGAGCGGCTGTTGCGCCGGCGCGGCTTCCAGGTCAGCGGCTTTTGCGACCCGCACCGCGCCGCCGCCGAACTGCGCGCCAACGCCAAGGCCTACGACCTGCTGGTCACCGACTACAACATGCCGGGCTACTGCGGTGTCGACCTGGTGCGCGAAGCCCGGTTGATCCGCCCTGACCTGCCCGTGGCGCTGGCCTCGGGCTACGTGACCGCCGAGATCGAAGCCAGCGCCATCGCCGAAGGTGCCCGCGCGCTGATCCACAAACCCAACGACGCCGAGGAGCTGTGCGCCACCGTGCAGCAGCTCATCATGGAAAGCGACGCCAACTACCGCGCCGATGTGCCGGACACCGATGACCATGCCGCCCGCCACGCCCCCGACGACACCACCGCCTGACGTGGACGCTGCCGCTGCGCCCGCGCCACAGCCGCGCAATCCGCTGCACGGCGTCACGCTCGAAGCCATCGTCACCGCGCTGGCTGATTTCTACGGCTGGGACGGACTCGGCCAGCGGGTGCCGGTGCGCTGCTTCCAAGCCGATCCGAG
>JAQGMQ010000132.1 GCA_028292305.1 Rhodoferax sp. | reverse complement strand
AAGCCTTTGCCGAACGTTATCCGCACCAGCTTTCCGGCGGCATGCGCAAGCGCACGGCACTGGCCCAGGTGCTCGCGCTCGACCCCGACATCATCCTGATGGACGAACCTTTCAGCGCGCTCGATGTGCAGACCCGCCAGTTGATGGAAAACGAATTGCTGGCGCTCTGGGCCGCACGGCGCAAGGCCGTCTTGTTCATCACCCACGACCTGGACGAAGCCATAGCGCTGAGCGACCGCGTGGTCGTGTTGTCGGCCGGGCCGGGCACCTGCCCGATCGGCGAATTCGCGATCGACCTGGCCCGCCCCCGCGACGTGGCCGAGGTGCGCAGTGATCCGCGCTTCGTCGAAATCCACCGGCAGATCTGGGCCGTGCTGCGCGACGAAGTGCTGAAGGGTTACGCCCGGCAACTGAAGCCGGCGGCCTGATCGTCGTGCTGACCGCACCGCCATGACGACCGCCGCTCGCCGCCTGCGCTTTCTGCGCCTTTGGCAACTGGCCCTGCTGCTGGTAATGCTCGGCGCTTGGCAACTGGCCTCGCGCGATCAGCGTCTCGCCTTTTTTCTGGGCGAGCCGGTGCAGGTGGCCGGCCGCATCTGGAGCTGGTTCATGCCGTTCGGCTTTGGGGCTTCGGGCCTGTTCCCGGACGGCCTGCCCGGCCACGCCGACATTTATCATCACCTGGGGACAACGCTGCTCGAAACCGTGCTGGCCTTCGGCATCGGCACCACGCTTGGCCTGGCTTGTGGGCTGTGGCTGGCGCTGGCGCCATTGGCCAGCGCGCTGCTCGACCCCTACATCAAAGCGGCCAATTCAATGCCGCGGGTGATCTTGGCGCCGATCTTCGCACTGTGGTTCGGCCTGGGCATCTGGAGCAAGGTGGCACTGGCCGTGACGCTGGTGTTCTTCGTGGTGTTCTTCAACGTCTACCAGGGCGTGCGCGAAGTCAGCCCGGTGGTGCTGGCCAATGCACGCATGCTCGGTGCCAACCGCAAGCAACTGCTGCGCACCGTGTACCTGCCCAGCGCCACGAGCTGGGTGTTCTCAAGCCTGCACACTTCGGTGGGCCTGGCCTTCGTGGGCGCGGTGGTGGGCGAGTACCTGGGCTCGGCCCGGGGCGTGGGTTATCTGATCCTGCAGGCCGAGGGTACGCTCGACGTCAACACCGTCGTCGCCGGCATCGTGGTGCTCACCGCCTGCGCTCTGGCGCTCGACGGCCTGGTCGGCCGGTTGGAGCGCCGGCTGATGTGCTGGCAGCCGCGCGGGGCCGAGACCGAACGGCGGTGAAGCACGCGCGGTGCCCGCGCAATGACTCGGGGATCACTTCTTGCGCGGCTTGCGCACCACCTTGTCGGCCGACTTGCGCGAGACTTTCTGGACGGAGCTGGACGAGGCCCGGCGTTGCCCTGTGCCGGCCGCGCTGTGCACGCCCACCGGCAGGTAGACCGTTACCGCCTGCCCGGCCTTGAAGGCGGCCGAGGCCTTGACGTTGTTCCAGTCGGCCACGTTTTCGGCGCTGAGTTTATAGCGCGCGGCGATGCTGGTCACGGTGTCTTTCTTGCCCGCCTTGATGGTGGCCTTGCGGTTCACGATCTCGGGCGACAGGCTCAGTTGCGCATGGTCGGCCACCTGGCCGGTGACGTCGTCCATTTTGGCCGAGCGCGGCACCACCAGCGCCGAGCCGGCCTTGATCAACATCCGCGGCGGAATGTTGTTGACGCTGCGCAGGTCGGCCTCGCTCATGCCCACCTGCAGGGCGATGGCGCTGACGCTCATCGTGGTGGGCGCGGTCCAGGCGGTCCAGCTCGCGTACTGGCCCTGGGTGTAGGCGTCGAGGTTGCGGCGGAACACGGTGGCGTTGTCCCAGGGCAGCAGGATCTGCGGCGTGCCCGCGGCCAGGATCACCAGCCGGTGCGCCGACGGGTTCAAGGCCTTGAAGTCGTCGAGCTGCACATCGGCCAGCTTGGCCGCCAATGCCACATCGATGTCGCGCGAGATGTCGACCGACTGGAAGTAGGGGTGGTTCTCGATCAGCGGCAACTCGGCGTTGAACAATTCGGGATGGGCCACGATGTTCTTCACCGCCTGCAACTTGGGCACGTAGAGACGCGTCTCGGCGGGCATGTTCAGGTCGGCGTAACCCGTGGGCAGACCGAGCTTCTGGTTGCGCGCGATGGCGCGGCCCACGCTGCCTTCGCCCCAGTTGTAGGCGGCCAGCGCCAACTGCCAGTCGCCGAACATGCCGTACAGCTTCTGCAGGTAGTCGAGCGCGGCGCGGGTCGATGCGAGCACGTCGCGGCGGTCGTCGCGGAAGATGTTCTGGCGCAGCTCGAAGTAATTGCCCGTGGCCGGCATGAACTGCCACATGCCCGCCGCCTTGGCGCTGGACACGGCCTGCGGATTGAAGGCGCTCTCGATGTAGGGCAGCAGCGCGAGTTCGGTCGGCATGTCGCGGCGTTCGAGTTCCTCGACGATGTGGAAGATGTAGCGGCTCGAGCGCTCCGTCATGCGCTGCATGTAGTCGGGCCGGCTCGCGTACCACTGCTCGCGCTCGTGCACGAGGTCGTTGTCGAGATCGGGCATCTTGAAGCCGCGGCGGATGCGGTCCCACATGTCGTTCGGCGGCGCCACCGCGAAGACCGTGCGCGAACTGGCTTCGCTCGACGTGATGGCGGTGAGCGGAACG
>JAQGMQ010000125.1 GCA_028292305.1 Rhodoferax sp. | reverse complement strand
CCAAGGGCGAGATCGCCAGGAAGGTGGCCGACATGCTGGAGCGGGTGAGCCTGCCCGGTACGCAGAACAAACGCGTCGACCAGCTCTCGGGCGGACAGCGCCAACGTGTGGCCATCGCACGCAGCCTGGTGCTCGAGCCCACGCTGCTGCTGCTCGACGAGCCCCTGGGCGCGCTCGACCTGAAGCTGCGCGAACACATGAAGGTCGAACTCAAGCAGCTGCAGGCCGCGTTCGGCACCACCTTCGTGTACATCACGCATGACCAGTCGGAAGCGCTGGTGCTGTCCGACCACGTGGCGGTGATGAACGCCGGCAGCTTCGAGCAGGTGGGCACGCCACAAGAGCTGTACTACCAGCCGCAGACGCCGTTCGTTGCGGGCTTCGTGGGGTCGAGCAACCGCATCGCGGGCAAGGTGGCACCGGGTGCAATGGCGTCCGACGGGCTGGCCGCCTTCACCACCGAGCAGGGTCTGACGATGCGTGCGCGCACCGTGGGCGCCGTGACGCCGGGCCAGAAGATCGAAGCCTTCGTGCGGCCCGAAGCCGTGAGCCTGGCGCGCAACGCCGCCGAGCTGCCGGCCGACCACCCGGCGCACACCGGCCAGATCGAAAGCATCCTGTTCGACGGCGCCAATTCGGCCGCGCTGCTGCGTGAATCGGCCAGCCGCACCGAGTTCCGCATCGCACTGCCGCAGACCGGGCGCTTCGCCGACCTGCGCATCGGCGAGACGGTGTCGTTCAGCTTCGACCCGCAGCAGGCCGTGTGCTTCGCGGCCAAGAGCTGAGGCGCAGTCACATGGCCTCCGATCACACACCGCCGGCCACCGCGCCGGCTGCAACGTCCTCTTCGTCATCTTCGTCGTCATCATCCTCTCAGGCGAAGCTGCTCCTGCTGTTGCTGCTGGCACCGGCGCTGGTCTGGCTTGTCGGCCTGATCATCCTGCCGCATGTCGACCTGGCCGTGTTGTCGCTGCGCGAACGCGTGGCGCCGCGGCAGTACGTGCCGAGTCTGGCGCAGTACCGCACCTTTTTCGAGGAGCCGCTGTACTGGCACACCTTCGTGCGCACCGCCGTCATGTCCATCGTGGCCACCTTCATCACCTTGCTGCTGGCGTTCCCCATCGCCTGGACGATTGCCAAGCTGGTGAAGGGCCGCGCCAAGTCCCTGCTGGTGGTGCTGTGCCTGATCCCGTTCTGGGTCAGCGAGACCGTGCGCACGCTGGGCTGGATGATCCTGCTGCGCGAGTCGGGTGTGTTGCCGGCGCTGCTGGTCAAGCTGGGTATCACCGATGTGCCGGTGGAGCTGCTGTACCGCGACGCGACCATCCTGGTGGCGCTGGTCTATACCTCGATGCTGTTCATGGTGGTGCCACTGATCAGCGCACTCGAAAGCCTGGACGACACCCTCATCGAAGCCGCCTACGACCTGGGCGGCACCGGCTTGTCGATCCTGCGGCAGATCGTGATTCCGCATGCGGCACCGGGCATCCTGGCGGGCTGCATCGTGGTCTTCATGCTGACCCTGGGCAACTACCTCACGCCGACATTGCTCGGTGGCAAGAACTCGCTGTGGTTCACCGAGCAGATCTACACCCAGTTCATCACACGCTTCAATTGGGAGCAGGGCGCGGCGTTCGGCTTCCTGCTGCTGGGCCTGTCGACGGCCATCGTCTGGTTCGGTCTGAAGCTCACCGGCCAGAAGTTCGGCGAAGTGATGAGCAAGACATGAAAGCGCATCCATGATCGCCTCGCTCCCTCGCCCGACCTGGCTGCGCGCCGGCACCGTGGCCTACTGCATCGCGTTCTTCGCGTTCCTGTTCCTGCCGCTGCTGGTGGTGGCCATCTTCGCGTTCAACGACGCGCCGTATCCCGCGCCGCCGTGGCACGGCTTCACGCTCGACTGGTTCTTCGGCAGCGGTGGTGGCCGCGTCGGTTTGTTCTCCGACAAGCCCTTGCTCGCCAGCCTGTGGACCAGCGTGGTGGTGGCCGCCTGGGTCACGCTGCTGTCGGTGGTGGTGGGCACGACCAACGCCTTCCTCATCGAGCGCAGCCGCTTCCCCGGCAAGCAGGCGCTGTCGCTGTTGATGCTGGCGCCGCTGGTGATTCCGGGCGTGATCCTGGGCATCTCGATCCTGGCTTTCGCCAGCCGCCTGGCGCAGTTTGCCGATGACGCCTGGGGGCTCGAGCTCGACTTCCTGCGGCCCGGTTTGCCGCTGGTGGTGATCGGCCAGTTCTCGTACATCGTGTCCATCGCTTCGCTGATCATCACGGCCCGACTCAAGCGCTTCGACTTGACGCTGGAAGACGCGGCCTACAACCTCGGCGCGACCCGCGTGGCCGTGTTCATGACCATCACGCTGCCGTCGCTGAAGCCCGCCCTGATCGGCGCCGCGGCGATCTCGTTCCTGATGTCGTTCGAGAACTTCAACACCACGCTGATGCTGGTCGGCTCGGACTCGCCACTCACGGTGATGATGTACGGCCGCATGCGCGAAGGCGCCACGCCGGTGCTGAACGCGGTGAGCCTGTTCCTGATGGTGGCCTCGGCCGCGCTGGCCTTGACGCTGATGCGCAAGCCGGCCGAAAGACCGAACTGAAGCTCAGCGTTTCAGGCCCGAAACCACGATCCCTCCGACGATCAACGCAAACGCCGCCGCGTGGTACCAGTGCGGCGCCTCGCCGAGGAACGCGGTGGACATCAGCGCGGCGAACAGCGGCGTGAGGTTCAGGAAAAACGCGGCCACGTTCGGCCCCGCGCGCTGCACACCCGTGCTCCAGGCGCGGTAGGCGAGGATCGCCGGGCCGACGGCGATGAAGGCCAGGGCCGCGGCCAGCGGCAGGCCCCTCTGGATCGGTGCGGCGCTCCAGGCCTGTTCACCCGCGGCGAACGCGCCCGACCAGAGCA
>JAQGMQ010000123.1 GCA_028292305.1 Rhodoferax sp. | reverse complement strand
TCAGCGCAAACGCGCCGAACGGCGCGAGCAACAGGCCGGCCACGCCGGTCAGCGTGATGACCTTCGACACCGGGATGCCGTGCGGGCCGCCATAACCCGCGGCCTGGATCGCAGCCACGCCGGGCAGGTTCTGCGAGGCCATGGTCACCACGAACAGCGGCAGCGCCAGGCTCACCGTGGCGGCCAGCGTGAAGTGCGGCATGGTGAACACCGGGCGGGCGAATTCGAATGCCAGGCCCGCGCCCGCCAGTTGCCCGCGCGCCGCCACGTAGGCAATGCCCGCAGCCAGCGTGGCCACCACGGCATAACGTGGCGCCAGGCGTTTGCCCAACAGGTAGACGGCCAGCATCAGCAGCACCAGCGGCAGCGCGGTCTGCGCCGCCGCGAAAGCCTGCAGGCCAAAACGCGCCAGCACGCCGGCCAGCAGCGCCGAGGCCAGCGCCACCGGGATGCGCTGCATGATGCGTTCGAACCAGCCCGTCACGCCACACACGGTGATCAGCGCGGCGCACACGATGAAGGCGCCCACCGCCTCGGCCATGCCAAACCCCCCGGCCGCCCCCGCCGTGGCCAGCACCGCGGCACCGGGCGTCGACCAGGCGATCATCACCGGCTTGCGCAGCCAGATCGAAGGCACGAGCGAACACAGGCCCATGCCCAGGCCCAGCGCCCACATCCATGAACTGATCTGCCCGGGCGTGGCATGAAAGGCCTGCGCCGCCTGGAAAACGATGGCCACCGAGCTGGTGAAGCCGACCAGCACCGCCACGAAACCCGCGGTGAAGGCCGACAGGTTGATGTCTTTGAAAAAACGCATGGGCGCGATTGTGCCGGGCCGCCGGCAGGTGCTTTGCCGGCCTGGCCTGTAGGGCCGATCGGACCGAACGGACCTCTCGGCGCACCGGTTTCCGCAACACAACGCCGAAACCTTGGCTGCCTTTGGCGGGCGAATCCCCCAATCTGGCGATGGACCTACAACGAATAAGGCATGTCCTACACCAGTGACCGCGGGCGGCGGTCAAACTGAACAAAAGCACCGCCGCCGGGCGCCGGGATATGACCCCACTGCCCGGCACCAGCAAACCAAGCGCAACCTGCGCCGGTGCAGCCGACAAGAGGGATGGCACATGTCTGACACCAGTTCCAAGGCCGTCGTGGCACTGGAGAACCGGGTGTTCCGCGAATGGCTCAAGCTGTCACCGGACCACCGCACCGGTATCGCCCTGCGCGACTTTGAAGACGATCTTTGGGGGCGTTCGTTGCGCCTGGGGGTGTCGCCGTTTCTGCACCACCAGGGCGTGATGCGCGTCATCGGCAATTCGCTCGACCCGGGCGCGCGCGAGGCGGCCATCAACCAGGCCATGCAGGACGGCCACGACAGTCTGCTGGATCTGGCCGCAGCCGACGTCGAAACCCTGCGCCAGCTGTGGCGGCGCTACCTCTCGCCACGCTGGGCGGTCCTGCTTGGGTCGCTGGGCCAACGCCGGCCCATCGTGCGCTTGCCCAAGGCGGCGCGGCGCAACCGGGGTTACTGACTCAATAAGTCTCCAGATGCAGACGGCCTTCTTTCTTGAGGGCCGCGCCGATGTGGTCCCAGTCCAGGCCGGCGTCCACGGCCACGTCGCGCAGCGCCAGCACCACGCCTTCTTCCATGCTTTTCAGGCCGCACACATAGAAGTGCGTCTGCCCGTCCTTCAGCAGCAGGGCCAGGTCGGCCGCGCGTTCGCGCATCACGTCCTGCACGTAGCGCTTGGGCTCGCCGGCGGTGCGCGAAAAAGCAAAGTTGATGTCGATGAAATCTTTGGGCAAGGTCTGCAGCGGCCCGAAATAAGGCAGCTCCTGCTGCGTGCGGGCGCCGAAGAACAGCATCAGCTTGCCGCCCTCGAACTTGTCGCTCTTGCGCAGCCGGCGGCGCCATTCGGTCATGGCCCGCATCGGCGCGCTGCCGGTGCCGGTGCAGATCATCACGATGTGTGATTTGGGGTGGTTCGGCATCAGGAACGAGGCGCCGAACGGCCCGACGATCTGCACCTTGTCGCCCACCTTCAGGTCGCACACGTAGTTGCTGGCCACGCCGCGCACCGGTTTGCCCAGGTGGTCTTCGGTCACGCGTTTCACGGTGAGCGAAATGTTGTTGTAACCGGGCCGCTCGCCGTTGCGCGGGCTGGCGATCGAATACTGGCGCGCGAAGTGCGGCTTGCCATGGGCGTCGACGCCGGGCGGCACGATGCCGATCGACTGCCCTTCGAGCACCGGGAACGGCATGGCGCCGAAGTCGAGCACCACGTGGTGCGTTTCGTTGTCGAAGCCGGCCTCGGTGCAGTTGAAGTTGCCCACCACCGTGGCCGTGGTCGGGCTCTTCGGCGGATACAGGTTGGTGTAGGCATGCGCCGCCGACCAGGGCGGCGTCATGGCCCCGTACTGCGCGGAATTGAAGACCGCCGCGCCAGGCTCGGCCACCGGTTGGGCCACCACCGGCGGGGTCGGCGCATCGGTGGCCACAATGCCATCGGCTTCGAGCTGCTCGGGCGTGAGCTCGGTGGGCAGCTCGTCCCAGGTCAGCTGTTCTTCGATCGAGTAGGCCCGCACCACGGGCATGGTGCGCCAGTTGTCGATCGAGCCCGTGGGGCAGGGCGAGATGCAGGCCATGCAGCCATTGCACACGTCGGCGCGCACCACGTAGTTGCGGTCGTCGTGGGTGATCGCGCCCACCGGGCAGGTGGCCTCGCAGGTGTTGCAGCGGATGCAGATCTCGGGGTCGATGAGGTGCTGCCTGATCACCCCGGCTTCAACGGCCATTTCCATCGTGTGTCCCATCGTGTCTCTCCTTTGTTGCCGGGCCGACGCGTCGCCGTGCCCGGCATCTTCATGTCATCGGCCCCTGACTTCTTCAGCCAAAACGCACGTATTCGAAATCCACCGGCTGGCGGTTGATGCCCATCACCGGCGGGGCGATCCAGCCGGCGAATTTGCCCGGGTCGACCACGCGGCCCATCAGCGAGGCGACGAAGGCGAAGTCGTCGGGCGTAGGGAGCCATTCGTTCTTCTTCGCGGCCCATTCGGCCTCGCCCACCACCCGGCCGTCAGGCGACATATTGTTGCCGGCCAGTGCGCCGATCTGGCGATTGAAAGCCTTGTGCGGCACCGTCAGCCGCGTCGGTATGCCGGCCTTTACCAGCACCTTGTTCCAGCGTCCCACACCGGCCACCGAGACCTTGATGAAGTCGTCGCGCAGCACTTCGTTCAGCGCGTTGAGCCTCGGCACGTCCTTCTCGAGCAACTGGCCGTCCTTCACCTCGAGCACCTTGTAGGTCTGGCCCTTGAGGATGTGGTCGTCGGTGCGTTTGCCTTCCTCGTA
>JAQGMQ010000119.1 GCA_028292305.1 Rhodoferax sp. | reverse complement strand
CCGACTGCCGAACGCGAGTCGAAGATGACAACGCACCCAACAGATCGGGAAGGTGCTTCTCGGCTGAAACACCGGTCTGGCGGGACAGCTGGTCGAGCATCAAGCCGTTGAGCGCGATCTGCTGCGGGATACCGTTCGCAGAGGCAATCGCCAAACTTATCGCGACCATACACTGCCGCAGCCAGGAAATCGGCCCGGCTGTTCTGTGTGGCGCAGCGTCAACCACAGCTCAGGCCGGCGACTTGATCGTCCGCGATCGCCATCGCGCCAGGCACAGCAGCGTGGTCACCGCCATGTAGCGCCCCACACTGAACCACGAATGAAAAATACGCGACTTGCCCTGTGCGCGGAGGTTCATCGAGACCGGGACCTCGACAATGCGCAAGCCAGCTCGCCGCAACATCATCAAGGTGCCGAGATCTTGGTAGTCGAGCAGCGTGGCTTCACTAGAGGCCAGAATCTGCATTGCCGACTTGCTGTAATAACGGAAGCCCGAAGTCAGGTCGCGCAATTCAAAGCCTGCGAGGTGCCTGAACCAGCGCCAGGCGATCCGGCGCGCCCGGCTGGCACGCTCGGGAAAGGCGCCGATCACGAGGTCAGCCCGGCTCCGGGCAGCGAGCAAGATCGGAAGTTCGCCGACCTCATGCTGGCCATCGGCGTCCATCGTCACCACGGCCGTGTAGCCATGGGCCAACCCATAGCGCAGACCTGCCTGCATGGCGCCCCAGGCCCCCATCGCTAATACCGGCTGCAGCACCGAGGCGCCGGCGTTCCGGGCAATGGCAGCTGTGTCGTCGCTGCTGTGGTCGTCCACGACAAGCACGTGTTTCCAACCTGCGCTGTACAGCGTTGCCACAACTGCGCCGATGGTGCCGGCCTCGTCGCGCGCAGGTATGACGATCAACACATCCTGATTGGAACGATCCGTGCGCTTCACACCCAACACACTTCCATAGTGCCGGGTCAACAACTCGGCGCAGGCTTTGATCTGGAACCGCGTGGACAGCGCATGCCGGCCCGCTTGGCCCTTTTGCAGTCGCTCGTCTGGATAGGCGGCACAGTGGCGCAACGCCTTCTGCCAGGCCGCCGTGTCTTCCGTTGCGACCAGCCAGCCTGAGCCTGATTCCTTTACCAGCCAGGGCATGCCGGAACCCGCCAGATCCGACACCAGGCAGGGGCGCGCATGGGCCTGGGCCTCGAGCAGGACCATGCCAAAGGCTTCTGTGCGCTCACGCGATGCCAGGCAAAATACATCGCAGCTGCGCAACAGGGCATGCTTCTGCAGTTCGCTCACCTCGCCCACGAGTGTGATATTGGGTGCTTTACCTGCTGGCGTTGAAGCGTCAATGAGAGCTTGCAACTTCTCGCGCAGCTCACCGAAGCCGACTATCCGCAATTCGAAATCAGGCATCGGCGCCACCGCTCGGATAAGCGTTTCAAAACCCTTGTAGTACGTCAGACGCCCGATCGACAGCAAGCGCAGACTGCCTTCGTGCCAAGTCACTGGCGCGACGTCTTCCTCTGCGGCATTCCCGGACAAGGCCACACCCAAGGGCACGACCGAACACTTGTTTTGCCAGGCACTCAGTGCCTCACTGGCCAACAGGTAATTGGGCGAGGTCACGACGATGCGTTCGGCTCGCTCCAGCAAAGCTTGCTCAAAAGGCCGATAGGCCTTGTAGGCAAGCGCCAACATCCGGCTGATGCGAGACACCACCACATCCGCGTGCCAGTGCACCACCCACGGAATCTGCATCGCGGCGCGCGACGTAAGTGCCCAAAAGGCGGAAACGTTGGGCATGTGAAAGTGCAGCACCTGGGGCTCGAACCGTTCGATGGCACGCTCGAGCGCCGCGCGAAAGCCGATGGCCAAGGGCGCATAGACCAGCTGAGCCTGGACGGGTACGCGCACGAGCCAAACGGGATCATCCTCGCGCGGATCACCATGGACCACTGCCGAAACCTCCATGCCCATGGCGCGCTGCGACGCCATCAGGTCATACAGAAAGGTTTCTATGCCGCCCCGATGCGGAGGATAGAACTTGCCTACGTGCAAAACCTTGAGTGCCATGTTGGCTACAGACTACTTTTGCGCCGCGAGCTGTGCGCGCAAGGCCTTGTACGACGCGTTGCCAGGATCCATACGGATCGCTTGATCAAGATCCTTGAGACTGGCGTCTCTGTCTCCCTGCATCGAAAGAGCCATCGCCCGGCCATAGTAGGCAACAGGTGATGCACGCATAGACAGCAAGCGGTTGAAAATGGGCAAAGCGACCACTGCATTGCGCTTGCCGACCTGGGCCATGCCCAGGGCTAACAGAACACGGTAATCGTCCGGCTTCTGGTTCCGCAGCATTTCGAAATCGGCAATCGCCGCATCGAAGTTCTGCGCCCTGATCGACGCTTCGGCCCGGCGGAAGCGGGTATTGCCCTCTACCTCGGCGGCCTCAGGCTTGGAAAGCGCCACGGAATAGCTGGCGACAGCCTCACCGAAGCGACCCAAGGCGTACAGCGATTCGCCGCGATGGTAATAAAGCGCCGAGTCGTTGAACCCCAGCGCTTCCGCACGGGCAAAGGAAATGATTGCCGCCTCGTGTTTATTCATGAGTTGCTCGCTCACTCCTAGATTGAAGCGGGCCGATCCCTGCAGCTCCCCAAGCGCATCGGCGCGCGCGAAGTCGTTGTAGGCGTAGTCGGGCATCTCCCGGTCAAGGTAATAAGCACCCCGGTTGATGAACGGTCGCCAGCGTCCCACGGCACTGGGACTGGCCTGGAGATCGACCTTGTCGATGGCGTCCGACCACACCGTCAAGTCATCCTTGAGTGACAAGGTCCGCTCCAAGGCCAGCCCCGAAAACAGCAACGCCAACACAAATCCGATGGTGTAGACCAGACGAGGCTTGAGCCCGATCAAGGGCAACGCGACAAGCCCTGGTACGGACACCGCCCACAAATAGCTGCGGTACAGCACAAAAGGATCCTGCACCCAGACGGTCGCAAACTCCGTGAAGAAAAGAAGACACGGCAACAGCAGGCATAGGCCAATGAATCCCCAGACATCCGAGCGCCGCAGCAGCAGCCAGGCCGAACCCAACAAGACGACCAGAAAGCCGACCGCTCCTGCGATCTGTGGGAACGCCAAGAAAGTAACGGGAAAGCCAGGCCTGATATCGACTGACATCCACTGCACATTGGGTAAGAACCATAAAGCGCCATACCTGAAAAACAGTGCACCCTGGTTAAGCAGGCTCAGCGGAAAAATATGCGCGGAAACACCAGGCTGGATGGCCTCCAGCTGCTGTACGTAGATGCGCGAGCTGGTGTCGAATGCAACACCCAGAATCGCACCGTAGGTTTTCCACAGCATAGCCGCCGCCGCCCCGGTGACTACCACAGCAACAGCGACCACAACGGCAATGCGCCTGCGGTCAGGACGGCGCACAAAAACATACAGTGGCACCGCGAGCGCGCCCGCCATCACCGCCTGCTCTTTTGACATGACGGCAAAAGCATAGGCTACTGCAGCCAGGGCAAACCAGAATGTTCGGCGCAGGACGAGTCCGCGCACAAATACCACGCAGGCCAATGCCACGAAAAAAGTTGCCATCACGATCGACCGTTGCACCAGGTAGGCAACGGCATAGACGGCGACAGGATTCAGGGCAAAGAGCAGGATGCCAACCCTGAGCGGGGCCAGAGTCAGGGGATCAGCGGGTGCGTGGGATTCGGCATCAGAAAACTGTATGTGCTGCATCAAGTCCCGGAAGAGCACATAGAGACTCGATGCGACTCCCAGATGCAGCAACACATTGACCAAGCGCTGCTTCCACCACTCGTCGCCGAACACGGCCTTGACCCACACGAAGCTTCCGTAAGACAACATCCGTGGACGCAGTTCCATGAGACTGCCATAACTTCCGAAGATGGTGCCATCGGTCAAGCGGGCATCGTCAAAAATGAGCCCATAGCCAAGACCAGGTAGATAGATCGCCAACGTGGCTGCAACCAGCAGCACAATGAAAATCAAAGTGGAGGGAAGTCTTGTCATGCCATCTGATCAATGCCTGCCCTCGACAGGAATTGCGCTGCCTCTATTAATTTGATGGTTCAGTTTACCCGTCTTTACAGAGCATCCAGCAGCCCGTATTAGCCCGATGGAGGACTCCGCCGGGTAAGTTTTCCGTTCGGGAAGCATGCGACAGGCCGCCCAAAAGTAACCCGTGCAAGCGTCTAACTAAACAGCGACCAAGTCTGCGCAGTCAACGGTGCAAATGGCCTCATCCACTCCATGATCACGTCAAAGTGGTTCCGCCTCGGCACCTCCAACGTTTGCACCACACAGCCCTGCGCGCGGCAGGCTTCGGCGTATTGCGCTGACTGGCGCTTGAACTCCGCCGTGTCGATCTCGGCCACGGCGATCAGCAGCCGCGTGCCTGCGGGCGGCAGGGTGTGCAATGGGCTCAGCGCGTGGGCCTGGGCTTCGTCGAGCTGCAGCCATTGGTTCGGCCGCGTGCGCTGCACCGGCGCCAGATCGAACAAGCCGCTCACCAGCGCCCCGCCCTGTGCCACCACCGGCGGCAAGCCGTGCGCGGCCTGCCAACCGGGCGCCAGCAGCATCGCGCCCAGGTGCCCGCCCGCCGAACTGCCGGCCACCACGATGCGGTTCACATCCACGCCGTGCGCTGCGCCGTGGTGGTACAGCCAGGCCAGCGCGCGACGGCACTGCGCCACGATTTCATCAAGCCCGACGCCTGGCGACAACGCGTAGTTGACCGAAGCCACGGCGATGCCACGGGCCGTGAACGTCTCCGCCATGAACACCGAATCTTCCTTGGCCAGCGCGCGCCAATAGCCACCGTGGATAAACACGAACAACGGCGCCGCCGCATTGCCGGGCACGGGGAACAGGTCGAGCGTTTCATCCACATGCGGGCCGTAGCGCACGTCACGCACGCAGGGCAACCGGCTGTACATCGGCGTCGACGTGTCGCGGTATTCCTTCAGGAACACGTCGACATCGGGCACCGTGCCGCGCGCGTTGTACTGGCGGTCGAGTTCGTCCGCATCCATGGCGGTCCAGGCAACGTCAGACACCGAGCGTCTCCTTCAATACGTCCTTGGCCGCGAGCAGGCTCGGCGAGCTGCCATGCCACACCGTGCGGCCTTTCTCCAGGATGAAATGGGTGTCGGCGATGCGCAGCAGCGGGCCGATGTTCTTGTCGATCACCAACACGGAGAGGCCGGTGTTCTTCAGCGTCTGCAGGCACTCCCAGATCTCGCCGCGCACGATGGGCGCCAGGCCTTCGGTGGCTTCGTCCAGCACCAGCAGGCGCGGGGTGGTCATCAGCGCCCGGCCGATGGCCAGCATCTGCTGTTCACCACCGGAGAGGTTGGCGCCGAGGTTGCCCGCGCGTTCCTTCAGCCGAGGAAACAGCTGGTAGACGCGGGCCAGCGTCCAGGGCTCGGGCCGGTTCAAACGGTTGTGCGCGGTGGCAACCAGGTTCTCGTACACCGTGAGGTTCGGGAACACCTGGCGCTGCTCGGGCACCAGGCCGATGCCGAGCCGCGCGATCTTGTAGGACGGCCAGCGCGACACGTCCTGCCCGGCGAAGCTGATGCGGCCCTTGCGCGAGCCCATGATGCCGGTGGCGGCACGCACGGTGGTCGTCTTGCCCATGCCGTTGCGGCCCAGCAGCGTGACGAACTCGCCCTCGGCCACCGACACGGCCGCGCCGAACAGCGCCTGGGCGTCGCCATAACAAACTTCCAGGTCTTCGATCTGCAGTAGAGCGTTCATACCGGCAGTGTCTCGTCACCGAGGTACGCGGTGCGCACCTCTTCGTTGGCCCGTATCTCGGCCGGGCTGCCGGTGGCGATGATGCGGCCGTAGACCAGCACCGAGATGCGGTCGGCCAAGGCGAACACGGCGTCCATGTCGTGTTCGACCAGCAGCATCGCGTAGCGGCCTCGGAGACCCTGCAGCAGCTCCACCACCTTGCCCGATTCCTGGTGGCTCATGCCGGCCATGGGTTCGTCCAGCAGCAGCAGCCTGGGCTCGGCCACCAGCACCATGGCCAGCTCCAGCTGGCGCCGTTCGCCGTGCGCCAGGTCGGCAACCGGTGACTTGGCGCGGTGGCTCAGGCCCGCCTGTTCGATGGCGCGCTGGGCGGGCTCGACGAGTTCGGCCTGTCGCATCATCGGTTTCCAGAAGCCGAAGCTGTGGCCGCAATGGGCCTGCATGGCCAGCGCCACGTTTTCGAGCACGGTGAACTCGGGGAACACCGAGGTGATCTGGTACGACCGGGCCAGGCCGCGCAGCGCACGCTGTGGCGGCATCAGCGTGGTCACGTCATGGCCGTCGAATTCGATGCGCCCGCTGTCGGGCCGGGCCTCGCCGCCGAGCTGACCGATCAGCGTGGTCTTGCCGGCGCCGTTCGGGCCGATGATGGCGTGCAGTTCGCCCGGCGCCAAGGTCAGCGACACGTTGTCGGTAGCCAGCAGGCCGCCGTAGCGTTTGACCAGGCTGTCCACTTTCAGGATGGGCGTCATGCCTTCACCTCCGCACGGGCCTGGCGACGCGCACGCCGGCCGTCCCAATCGAGCAAGTAACCGTAGACACCGCGCCGCGCCGTCAGCACCACCAGCACGATCAGCGGGCCGAGAATCATCTGCCAGTGTTCGCTGTAGGCCTTCAGCACCTCTTCGCTGAACAACAGGACCAGCGCACCGATCAGCGGGCCGAACACCGTGCCCATGCCGCCCAGCACCACCACCACGATGAGCTCGCCCGACACCGTCCACGCCATGTAGGCCGGCGAGGCGAAACCGGTAAGGTTGGCATACAGCAGCCCCGCAATGCCGCTGACCACGCTGGCCAGCACATAGGCCGTCAGCTTGTAGCGCAGCGTGCTGAAACCCATGGCCTTCATGCGCCGTTCGTTGATGCGGCAGCCGCGCAGCACCATGCCGAAGCGCGCCCCCACCAGCCGCTGCATGGCGAACAACGCGGCCAGCACCAGTGCCAGCGCCGCGTAATACAGCGTGATCGGCGAGGCCAGCGTGAACAACCCGAAGTCGCTGCGCGCCACGATCGACAGGCCGTCGTCGCCACCGTATTGCTTCAGGCTCACGAACAGGTAATAGAACATCTGCGCGAACGCCAGCGTGATCATGATGAAGGCGATGCCGGTGGTGCGGAGCGAGATCAGCCCCGTGACCGCACCCACGGCCGCGCAGGCCAAGATCGTCACGCCCAGCTGCAGCCAGCCGTTGCTCACCTCATGCTGGGCCATGATGCCCACCACGTAGGCCCCAAGCCCCAGATACAGCGCATGGCCGAAGCTGACCATGCCGCCGTAGCCAAGCACCAGGTTCAGGCTGATGGCGGCCAACGCGAACACCAGCACCCGGCTCACGAAGGTCAGTGCGAAAGGCTCGCCGGCCCACCGCGCATACAGTGGCACCACCAGCAGCAGCAACACGACGACCGTGGCGAACCACTTTGAAAAAGAGGCGTTGCGCATCATTGGTTCTTTACCGGGAACAGGCCTTGCGGCTTCAGCGCCAGCACGGCCGCCATGAAGATGCAGATCAGCATCGACGCCAGCGCCGGGCCGGCGGCCTGCGCCGTGCTGCGGTCCAGCACGCCGCGCAGCAGCATCGGCAAAAAAGCCCGGCCGGCGGTGTCGATCAGGCCGACGAGCAAAGCTGAATAAAAGGCACCCCGCACCGAGCCGATGCCGCCGATCACGATGACGATCATGGCCGTGATGAGGATGGGCTCGCCCATGCCGGGCTGCACCGAGAGGATGGGCCCGCTCATCAGCCCGGCCACACCCGCCAGCGCCGCGCCCAACGCGAAGATGCAGGCGTTCAACAGCTTGATGTTCACGCCCAGCGCGGCCACGATGGTCGGGTTGCTCGAGCCCGCGCGGATCAGCATGCCCACGCGGGTCTTGCTGATCAGCAGATAACAGCCCAGCGCCACCAGCAGCCCCACGCCGATGATGGCAAAGCGGTAAGCCGAATACGAAATGCCCAGCAGATTGACCGTGCCCGACAAGGCCTGCGGCACGTTCATGTAATACGGCGACGCGCCCCAGATCCAGCGCGCCAGTTCGTTGAAGAACAGGATCAGCCCGAACGTGGCCAGCACCTGGTCGAGGTGGTCGCGCGCATAGAGCCGCGCCGCCACGATGCACTCCATCGCGAAGCCCAGCGCCGCGCTGCCGGCCACACCGACCAATGCGGCGACCAGGAACGACTCGGAACGCACATAGGCCGCGGCCGCGAAATACGCGCCCATCATGTACAGGCTGCCATGTGCGAGGTTGACGAAGTTCATGATGCCGAAGACCAGCGTCAGGCCGGCGGACAACATGAACAGCAGCACCCCCAACTGCAGTCCGTTGAGCATCTGGATGGTGAATAGAGAAAAGCTCATGTCGACGGCATTGGCCTGTGTTCGGGCAAAAAAATGGAGAAGCCGCGGTCAACTTCTCCAGGGACGAACCTGCCCCGCAAGGGGCGAGGCTTCACTTACTTCATCGCGCAGTCTTTGTAGTACGCGTCCGCATGGTCCTTCAGCACCACGCCCTTGTTCACGAACACCGCCTGGCCGCTTGCGTCCTTGGCCACGTCCACACGGTAGTAATTGCGCACCGGGAACTGGTTGCTGTTGAACTTGAACGGGCCGGCCACCGACTTGAACTCGGCCGACTTGATGGCCGCGCGCAGGGCTTCCTTGTCGTCGGCCTTGCCGCCGGTCTTGGTCAGCGCCGCGTTCAGCAGCATGGCCGCGTCATAACTCTGCGCCGCGTACAGCGAAGGCACGCGGTTGTACTTCTTCTTGAAGTCTTCCACGAACTTCTTGTTCTGCGGGTTGTCGATGTCGGGGCTGTAGGGCGAGCCGGTGACCACGCCGACCGCGATCTCCTTCAGCGCCGGCAGCGTGGTGCCGTCCACGGTGGAAGTGGACAGCAGCGGCACCTTGCCCAACAGGCCAGCCTGCTGGTATTGCTTGACGAAGTTCACGCCCATGCCGCCGGGGTAGAACACATACACCGCGTCGGGCTTGGCCGCCTGCAGCTGGGCGATCTCGGCCGAGTAGTCGGGCTGGTTGACCTGGGTCATCACCTCGTCGATCACCTCGCCCTTGTAGAAGCGCTTGAAGCCCGAGATGGCGTCCTTGCCGGCCTGGTAGTTGGGCGCCATCACATAGACCTTCTTGTAGCCCGAGTCGGTGGCGTACTGGCCCATCGATTCATGCAGCGAATCGTTGTTCCAGGAGGTCGAGAAGAACATCGGGCTGCAGCCCTTGCCGGTCAGCGGCGTGGGGCCGGCGTTGGAGCCCACCAGCACCACACCGGCGTCGGTGATCGGCTTGTGCACGGCCATCATCACGTTGGAGAACGTCACGCCGGTGATGATGTTGACCTTGTCCTTTTCGATCAGCTTCTGCGCCATCTGCACGCCGACATCGGGCTTGAGCTGGTCGTCTTCCTTGACGACCTGGACGGTGGCGCCACCGAGCTTGCCGTTCAGGTGCTCCAGGCCCAGCATGAAGGCGTCGTACTGGTCCTGTCCCAGCGCGCCGGCGGGGCCGGACAACGTGCCGAGAAACCCGATCTTGACGGACTGCGCGTTGGCGGCCAGGCTGCATGCGGCCAGACCCAACACCAACATCATGCGGTTCAACTTGAATTTCATATGGCTTTCCTTGGCTACAAAAAAGAACGCGGAAACTGTGAAAATTTGTTTAGGCCTAATTAGTTTAGACATAAACCAATTACTGTCAATAGCTATGCACCCGTTGGCGTGGTTTGCAGGTCCGATGCCTGCCGTTGCGCATGCCACGCCTGAAAGTCACGCCCGGGGTGCACGGTGCCGCAAGAAGGGCACTCACGCAACTTTGGTGCCGAGTCGTAAAAGCGGGCGTAAATGCGCGGCAGGTCTTCGACGATGCTCTGCAGCTGCAGCTCGCTGCGGTGCACCAGGCCGCCGCAATGCGCGCAGTACCACTCGAAGGCGTCGATCACGGCTTCGGGGCGCGTGCGCTCGATCACGGTGCACAGGCTGTCCGGATCGGGGCGCTGCGGCGAATGGCGCACATGCGGCGGCAACAGGAAGATATCGCCTTCGTGCAGGTCCACACGTTCGTACTTACCCCTGTCGGCGATCAGCAGGTGTGCGCTGCCGCGAAACTGATGGAAGTATTCCTCGTA
>JAQGMQ010000115.1 GCA_028292305.1 Rhodoferax sp. | reverse complement strand
GGTTGCCGCTCAGCGCGGGCACCTTGTCGCCCGGCAACAGCGTGCCGCACAGGTTCAGCGCGTCCACCCCCGAGATACACACCAACCCGCCGTCGAGCGCGCGGCGGCGCACCTCGCGCAGCAGCGGAATCGCTTCGGGCAGCGCGAATTGCTCGCCCGCCAACCCGGCCACGAAGCGCCCGCCGCGCACTTCGCCCCGCGCCTCCAGCCGGTGGTACACGGGCAGCAGTTCGCGCCACGGCGGCAGCCACGCGGCTTCGCGTTCCAGCAGGCGCCAGAAGACCACGCCGTAGCGACGCAGCAGCACCAGGGCCACGTGTTCCAGGGCCTCGGGGTCGGTGCGCGGGCGGCGTGCGGCCTGAGGTGCGGATGGCGATGTCAGCGGCGTCGGACTTGGCTCAGCCCGCCGCAGCAGCGCCCAGCGGCCGGCTTCTTCCATCGGGCTCGGTGCGGCACCGGCACGGCGCCTGCGGGTGCTGGCCTGGCTGCCACGCTTGGCCGCGGGCAGCAGCAGCGCGCGCAGGCCGGCAAAGCTGTCGGCGTTGACGAGGCCGGTGGACACCAGCTCGCCCAACGCGTCTTCCAGCTCGGTGGGCAACAGCCGCGCGTCGGCCTGCAGTTCGTCGAAGAACATGGCGCCGTCGCGCAGCAGCGCCGCCTGCACCAGCTGCGCGCGGCCCGAGAGTTCAGGGGCGGCGTCGCCCTGCGGCAGCGCGTTCCAGCGGCCCAGTTCGCGGCGCGGCAGCAGCACGATGGGTGTGGTGCGCACCGGGCCGCCGGCGGCGCGTGGCGGCGCGCCCAGGCGGGTCCAAACCAGCTTGCCGGCGCGGCACAGGCTGTCGAGCCAGGGTGCGGCGTAGTCGCGCAGGCGGGCCGGCAGCAGCTCGCTTTCCCAGGCGCCGGCCGCGGCTTCGAAGCCTTCGAGCTGGGCCACGATTTCGGTCAGCGCGGCCTGGCCCTGCAGCCGTGCGTCGGGGGCGAGGTGTTGCCAGTCGAACAGGAAGCGCATGAAGTCCTGCCGCTCGACCGGCTCGATCTCGCGGCGCAGGCGCTTCAGCGTGTAGCGGTGGATGCGCGCCAGCAGATGGCGTTCGCACCATTCCTCGGCCACGGCGCCCGGGCTGAAGCGGCCGCGCAGCACGTAGCCCTCGGCCTCCAGCCGGGCGAGGGCCGCGGTGACGCGCGCGTCGGCGAGCGCCAGCGGCTGGGCGATCGCAGCCACGGTCTGGGGGCCGAAGCCGCCGAGCCGCGCCCGCAGGATTTCCAGCACGGCGTCTTCTTCCGTCCACGCGCCTTGCAGTTGCGCCGGGATCGCCAGCGGTGGCGCGGAATGCGCGTCAGGATAGGCCGCCTGCACGCAGGCCAGCCGCTCCAGCGCCACCCACAACACCGCGCCGGATGCCGTCGTGACGCACGTGGCGCGACCACCCTGGGCCAACGCCGCCAGCCAGGCCGGCCAGCCTTCCTGTGCCTCGGCCTCGGCCTGGGTCACGCAGGCCAGCGCCATCAGCGCCTCCTGCACTTCATCGGCATGGCGGGCGCGCGGCCAGGCTTCCTCGGCGACGCTGGCGATGGCATCGGCGTCCAACGCGCCCAGGTCATAGGCTGAGGACGGATCGGTCCAGCGGCGGCCCACCACGGCCTGGGCGCGGCGTTCTTCCAGCGGCGCGTCGTCCAGGAACGCATAGGGCCGCGCGTTGAGGATCTCCATCGCCAGCGGCGACGGCGCGGGCAGGTCGCGCGCGATCAGACGGATGCTGCCGGCTTCGATGCGGCGCAGCACGGCCAGCCAGCCATCGCTGTCCATGGCTTCGTGCAGGCAGTCGTCCAGCGTCTGGGTCACCAGCGGGTGATCGGGCAGCTCGCGTTCGCCGGCGATGTTCTCCAGGCAGGCGGCCTGGTCGGGGAACACGGCTGCCAGCAGATCGTCGCTCTTCATGCGCTGCAGCTGCGGCGCCACCTTGCGGCCGCCGGCAAAACGCGGCAGGGCCAGCGCGGTGGTGGCGTTCCAGCGCCAGCGCACGTTGAACAACGGCGCGTCGAGCAGGGCCTGCACCAGGACGTGCTCGGCCGTGGCCGATTTGAGGTAGTGCCAGACCTCGTCGAGCACGAAGCTGTGGCTGGTCGACAGCGACAGCACCAGCGCGTCTTCGGTGGCCGCGGCCTGCAGTTCGAAGTTGAAGGTGCGGCAAAACCGCTTGCGCAGCGCCAGGCCCCAGGCGCGGTTGATGCGGCTGCCGAACGGCGTGTGGATCACCAGCTGCATGCCACCGGATTCGTCGAAGAAGCGCTCCATCACCAGCGTGTCCTGCGTGGGCAGGGCGCCCAGTGTGCTGCGCGCGCGGGCCAGGTAGTCGACGATCTGCTCTGCGGCTGTGGGGTCGATGCCGGCTTCGGCGACGAGCCGGTCGGTGGCGGGGCCAAGCCCGCCATCGCCGAGCCGTGCATCGATCTCAGCCCTGAGACGCGCCACGCCCAGCGACAGTTCATCGCTGCGCCCTGGCGCCTCGCCCAGCCAGAACGGGATGTTGGGCGCCGCGCCTTTGGCGTCTTCCACACGCACCCGGCCGGTCTCGATGCGGATGATGCGGTAGGCCGTGTTGCCGAGCTGGAACACGTCGCCGGCCAGGCTCTCCACCGCGAAGTCTTCGTTCACCGTGCCGATGGCCTGGCCCTGCGGCTCGAGCAGCACGCTGTAGTCGGCGTTGTCGGGAATCGTGCCGCCCGACGTCTGCGCGGTAAGCTGGCCGCCACGCCTGGCCCGGACCGTGCCCGACACGGTATCGCGGTGCAGATAGGCCCCACGCACGCCCATCCGGCCGGTGGTGCCTTCGCTCAGCATCGCGATGATGGCATCGAAGGACGCACGGTCGAGTTCGGCATAGGGCTCGGCCTGGCGCACCAGGGCAAACAGCGCGTCTTCCTGCCATTCGCGGCAGGCGACCTCGGCCACGATCTGCTGGGCCAGTACGTCGAGCGGGGCGGTCGGAATGCGCAGGGTGTCGAGCTCGCCGCGGCGCACGCAGTCGAGCAGGGCCGCGCATTCGATCAGGTCGTCGCGCGAGGTGGGAAACAGCCGGCCCTTGGGCGTGCCGCCGACCTGGTGGCCCGAGCGGCCCACGCGCTGCAGGAACGAGGCGATGCTGCGTGGCGAACCCACCTGGCACACCAGATCGACATCGCCGATGTCGATGCCCAGCTCGAGCGAGGCCGTGGCCACCAATACGCGTAGCGCGCCGCGCTTCAGGCGCTGCTCGGCATCGAGCCGGTATTCCTTGGCCAGGCTCCCATGGTGCGCGGCCACGGCCTCGCTGCCCAGGCGGTCGGCCAGGTGCCGGGCCGTGCGCTCGGCCATGCGGCGGGTGTTGACGAAAATCAGCGTCGTCCGGTGCAGCACGGCCAGCTCGGCCATGCGGTCGTAGACCCGTTCCCACACGTCGTTGGCCATCACCGCTTCCAGCGGCACCGGTGGCAGCTCGATGGCCAGATCGCGCTGGCGGCCATGGCCGATGTCGACGATGGCGCAGTCGTGGTTGCCGCCGCGCCCCACCAGGAAGCGCGCCACCTTGGACAGCGGCTTCTGCGTGGCCGACAAGCCGATGCGCACCGGCCGCTCGGCGCACAAGGCGTCCAGCCGCTCCAGGCTCAGCGCCAGGTGGCTGCCGCGCTTGCCGCCGGCCACCGCGTGGATTTCATCGACGATCACCGTGCGCACCGTGCCGAGCATGGCGCGGCCGCCGGCCGAACACAGCAGCACGTAGAGCGACTCGGGCGTGGTCACCAGGATGTGCGGCGGGCGTTTTTTCATCAGCTGGCGCTCGCGCGGCGGGGTGTCGCCGGTGCGCACGGCCACACGGATGCCGGGG
>JAQGMQ010000088.1 GCA_028292305.1 Rhodoferax sp. | reverse complement strand
CAGGGGCGAGGCTCGGAGCCGGTCGCAATGATGGCCAGCGCCGGCTTCAGCGCCAGCAACTCGGTAGCCAACGCGGGCCGGCCGAGGTGCAGCACGACACCGCTGGCTTCAATGCGGTGGCGCAGGTGGTCGCGGTACCAGAGCAAAGGATCCTTGAAGGGCGGCGCGGCCGATACCACCAGCCCGCCGCCCAGCGCGGGCCGCGCTTCGAACAGGTGGGTGCGGTAACCCATCGCGTCGAGCAACAACGCCGCGTGCAGGCCGGCCGGCCCGCCGCCCACCACGGCGGCGACGACACCGGCAGTTGGGCGCGCCGCTGCAGCTTCGGTCTCGCGGCCGGTGCTCGGATTTTCGGCGCAGCCGATCGCCGCGTGTTGCCGCACCCGGTCCATGCACCAGTTGCAACTGGTGCATGGCGTGAGATCGGCCAGCCGCCCTTCCTTCGATTTGCGCGCCCAATGCGGGTCTGCCAGTAGCGGCCGGCCGAGCGCGATGAGGTCCACGTCGTCGGCACACAGGGCAGCCTCGGCCGCCTGCGGCCAGCGCACCGGCCCGACTGCCATGACCGGCAGGCCCGAAGCCTCTCGCAGCCGCCGCGCCAACGGAAAACGCCAGCCGGCCGTACTGGACATGGGGTCGACGATCTTGTCGAGCGCGCCTTCCACCGTGCCGGTGGACACGTGCAGCGCCGTGCAGCCGGCTTCGGCCAGACGCGGAACAATCCGCGCCATGTCCGCCTCGGTAAGCCCGCATTCGGCAAACTCAACGGCCGACAAGCGGTAGATGAGCGGCTGGTTGCGGTCGAGCACGGCGCGCAAGGCGAGCACGACCGCGAGCGGAAAGGCCAGCCGGCGTTCGAAGTCGCCGCCCCAGGCATCGTCGCGAAAGTTCTTGCGCGGCGACATGAAGGCCATCGGCAGATAACCGTGGGCGCCGTGGACCTCGATCGCTTGGTAGCCGGCCCGCAGCGCGCGGCGCGCTCCGGCGGCAAAGCTCTGCACCAGCGCCTCAACCTCCGCGGCCTCGAGCGCTCGCGCCAGTTTTTGCCCCGCGGGCGCATACACGTCCGAGGGGGCCACCGCCATGGTGCCAAAAGGCGCCGGCCGCCCCGTCGCCGGATCACGCACCACGTACTGGCCCGGCAGGTGCAACTGCAGGCAGGCGCGTGCACCGCCATCGGTGATGGCGCGCACCAGCGTGGCATGGCCGGCGACATGGGCGTCCAGGTCGATACGCGGCTGGTGCAGCTCGCCCAGGCCCCATCGTGATTCGACACACGTGAATTCGACAATCACCAGACCGCATCCGCCCTCGGCGCGAGCACGCAGGAAGGCGACGAGCTCGGGCGTGACGAAGCCGTCGGTGTCGGCCAGGCTAGACGACATGGCCGCCATGACGACACGGTTGGGCAGCGCAAGATTACCCAGCTTTAGCGGGCTGAAGAGCTTCGGAAACGCCGGACTGCCGGCGCCCACGTGGAGCGCATCACCGTCAGCAACGGCTGCAAGCGGCTGGGACGGGGTGGTAGGCATGCCGTTGCATCAGTGGCCGCGCGAACGGCCAGGAGGTGGGACCGCGGCGCGCGTGGGAGCGGCAGGCGCATCGAGCGACGTCTTAAGGTGCTCGCGGATCTGGGCGGTAGAAAGCCGCCGCATGACGTCGAGCGCCTCGACGGCAGCCTCGACGTCGCGCTTCTGGCAGGCCCTGAACAGCGCCCGATTGCGCGAGCGCCACTCGCCGACATGGGCGGCGAAGAACGACTGCTCCATGACATAACGACCGATGTTGCGGCGGCACTCGTCGACGATGCGCAGGCAGCGCTGCCAACCGGTGGCGACCAGTATCTGGCGGTGGAAGGCGGTGCTGGTGCGGTACCACAGCACCGGGTCGTCGATGGTGTCGAGGTTCTTGAGGATCGCGGCCATGCCTGCGAGGTCGGCATCGGTCAGGCGCGGCACGCCTTCGCGCACCGCAAGCGTCTCGAGCGACCAGATGATGCCGTAGAGCTCGTCGAGCTCGTCCACCGAAAGATGCGCCACCACGGCGCCGCGGTGCGGCTCGACCTCGACCAGGCCTTCGGACGCCAACTGCTTGAGGCATTCCCGAATCGGCACCCGACTCACGCCAAACAGAGTGGCGAGGTATTCCTGACCCAGCGCCTGACCGGGCGGGAGCTTGCCCTGGATGATGGCGTTGCGCAGGGCATTGGTGACGTTGGCGCCCAAGGTGCGCGAGTCCTTGCTGATCTGCAGGCCGTCCAGCAGCGAGGCGTCCGGCAAGGCCTCGTCCGCCATGCCGTCGACCGGTGCCTTTGCGGCTGCAGCTTGGCGGCTCATGGCCTTCTGGGGGCGTGTGGCATTGGCCTTGATATCGCTCATGGGAATCGCTCGCGGTTGGGTGACTGACGAGCGTCGCGCAGGAACGGGGCCATGCGTGGGGATCGGTCGCCGTGCACGGCCTTCAACCGCGGCTGCCCTGCCCCGACAGTCGGCCCAGGTGCAGCTCGCGGTCCCAAGCGTTCTCGTTGCCGCGGAGCTTGAGCTTGGGGCGCTCGACCTCTTGCTTGGTGGCTGAGCGTGGGAAGCTGTCCACGAACTCGAAGAAACGCGGCACCTTGAAAGGCGCCATGCGGCCGATGCACCAGCGCGCCAGATCCTCTTCACCCGGACGCTCATCTGCGGGAATTATCCATACTTTGACGTCTTCTTCTCCCAGCGGCGACGCCACGCCGGTAACGATGCACTCCCGGACACCCGAGTACTGGCTGATGATGGATTCGATTTCGTGGGCCGAAATATTCTCGCCGCGACGGCGTATCCAGTGCGCCTCCCGGCCGACGAAGAAAAGGTTGCCGTCGTCGTCGAGCCGACCAAGGTCGCCGGTATGCACCCAAAGATTGCGCCAGGTCTCGGCCGTCTTTGCGGGATTGTTGTGGTAGCCAAGCATGAAGGAAAATGGAATCGTCGGCCGCGCCACGATCTTGCCAACCAAACCCGCGGGCAACCGGTTGTCGTTGTCGTCCATGATGGCGATTTCCGACCAGCCGTTGGGGTGGCCGACCGAGCCCTCGACCCGGGCCAGGTTGCAGGTGGCGATGGCGCAGCCGCATTCGGTATTGCCGTAGATGTCGACGATGGGAATGCCGAAGCGCCGCGTGAACTCGACCGGCACCGTCGGCGGGATCTGCCCGTTCACGCCGGTGGTGATGCGCACCTGATGGGCGCGGTCGCCAGGGCCGGCCGGCTGCTGCACAAGCGCGCTCATCATAGTGCCGATGGGGTCGATGACGGTGGCCTGTGTCTCGCGCACGCGGGCCCAGTAGCCGGAGGCGCTGAAGCGCCGATCGATGGTGGTCGTCATGTCGTTGAGCAATGGCCCTACGACACCGAGCTGGATGCCGCTGCCGTGGAACATCGGCAGTGTGGTGTAGTGGTGGTCGCCCGCCTGCGCCGCGATGGTCTCGCCGTAGCGCATGCCGACGACAACGTTGGCGAAGTGCGGCAGCACGATGCCTTTGGGCAGGCCGGTGGTGCCGCCGCTGTATAGGATCATGCCGGGCATGCCAGGCTCGAGTTCTACGGCGGGTAAAGGCTGCTCGGTCTCGGCGACCAGCGCATCGAACGATGTCCAGGCGTGCTGTGCACATAAATCGGCGCAGGCCTGGGCTCCGCCGGCCCCGCCGTGTGGCGTGGCTACGAAGATGCGCAGCGAAGCCAGCGCCTCGGCCGGCAGATCGGCCAGCCGGGGCGCGTTATGGAGGTCAACGATCAGCACCGAGGCGCCGCTGTCCTGCAGGGTGTAGCGCAGGTCGTTGCCGGTCAGGCTGGCGTTGAAGGGTGCCCAGATGGCTCCCGCGCGGTTGCTGCCCATCCACCCGAGCAATTGTTCGGCGCAGTTGAACATCAGGCTGCCAACGCAGGTACCGGTCGTCACGCCCAGCGCGGCCAGGTGGATGGCGACGCGGTCGGACAGCCGGTCAGCCTCGGCGTAGCTCATGCGCCGGCCGTCGATCTCGCAGAATATCTTGTCGCCGTGCTGCATTGCCTTGTCGTGCAGCAGCGCGCAGGCGGCCGGCCAGCTCACCGGCCGGCCCTTCACCATGATGGCGGTGGCTGCTGCGGGCCCCGAAGCGGAAGAGGCGGGAAAAGCAGTAACAGGCGCGGTGGCAGGAGCGGAAGTGGCGGCAATGGACATGGGAGGTGGCCGTTCGAGAAGATGGATGGGAAAGATCGTGATGTCGGGGGCGCTCAGGCCTGGCCGAGGTAGGCGCCGAGCAGCGCCGGGTCGCGCGCCAGTTCGGCCGGCGTGCCGGACAGGGCGATGCGACCTTGTGCGAGCACGTAGATGCGGTCGGCGAACTTCAGCGCCTGCTGCGCGTTCTGCTCGACGATGAGCACCGTCGGGCCGTTGCGGCTGATGCGAGCCAGCAGCGCCATGAGTTCCAGGGTGATTTTGGGCGAGAGGCCCAAGGACAGTTCGTCGACCAATAACAATTTGGGTCGGCACAGCAGGCTGCGCGCAATCGAGAGCATCTGCTGCTCGCCGCCCGACAGCATGCCGGCCATACCGCCGCTGCGCGATTTCATGATGGGAAACAGCGCATGGACGCGGTCCAGCTCCGGTGCGCGGCCGCG
>JAQGMQ010000050.1 GCA_028292305.1 Rhodoferax sp. | reverse complement strand
GCCCGAAGGCCTGCGCAGCCAGCTCGCGGCCGAGACCGCCAAATGGGGCCAGGTGATCCGCGCGGCGGGCATCCAGGCGGAGTAGCCGCGCCGCCGGCCGCGTGCGGTCGGCGTGCCACGGCCTTGGTGTAGAGTCGTCCGCACAAGCGGGCCGCATAAGCGGGAGCATAAGCCGGATACAGGGGCGACCCCGCGACGGATCGACACACACCTCGGGGGCCGGAGAATGACCACAAGCACAGCGGCAACACCGGGGGCGACCGCCGTTCCCGGCCAGCCTACTTCCACGCCAACGCCAACGCCAACGCCAACGCCAACGCCCGCGCCTGCGGCGGGCCACGCCCACACGGCGCGCGGCCCGGCGGTGATGATCGCCGCGCTCGGCGTGGTGTTCGGCGACATCGGCACCTCGCCGCTGTATGCCTTCAAGGAAACCCTGAATCCCGACCACGGTGTGGCGCTGACGGCCGCGGCCGTGCTGGGCCTGCTGTCGCTGATCTTCTGGGGCCTGGTGTTCGTGGTCACGCTGAAATACGTGCTCTTCGTGCTGCGCGCCGACCACGACGGCGAGGGCGGCATCCTGGCCTTGCAGGCGCTGGCGCGCAACGCTCTCTTGGCCGGCGACGCCGAGGCGCCGCGCTCGCGGCTGTGGAAGCTGGTCGGCGGGCTGGGCCTGCTGGGCGCCGCCATGTTCTATGGCGACAGCCTGATCACGCCGGCGATCTCGGTGCTGTCGGCGGTGGAAGGCCTGGAGGTGCAGGCACCGGCGCTGCAGGCCTATGTGATCCCGGCGACGATGGTGATCCTGGTCGGCCTGTTCGCGGTGCAGCGCAAGGGCACCGGCGTGGTGGGCAAGGTGTTCGGCCCGGTGATGCTGCTGTGGTTCGCGGTGCTGGCGCTGGCCGGCCTGTGGCATGTGTCGCAGCAGCCGCAGATTCTGGCGGCGCTCGACCCGCGGCATGCGCTGCGGTTCCTGGTCACCCACCGTGGACAAGCCATGGCCGTGCTGGGGGCCGTGTTCCTGGCGTTCACCGGCGGCGAGGCCTTGTACGCCGACATGGGGCACTTCGGTGCGCGGCCGATCCGGCTGGCCTGGATCTTCATCGCGCTGCCCAGCCTGGTGCTCAATTATTTCGGCCAGGGCGCGCTGGTGCTGGCCGACCCGGCGGCCATCGACAACCCCTTCTTTCGCATGTTCCCCGTCTGGGCCGTGCTGCCGATGGTGGTGCTGGCGGCGATGGCCACGGTGATCGCCTCGCAGGCGGTGATCTCGGGCGCGTTTTCACTCACCGCCCAGGCCATGCGCATGGGCTACCTGCCGCGCATGCGGGTGGTGCAGACCTCCGGCGACGCCATCGGCCAGATCTACGTGCCGGCGGTGAACTGGACGCTGATGGTCGGCGTGCTGCTGCTGGTGGTCGGCTTTCGCAGCTCGGGTGCGTTGTCGGCGGCCTATGGCATCGCGGTGTCGATCACCATGGTCACCACCACGCTGCTGGCCGGTGTGGTGGCCTGGCGCATGTGGCGCTGGAACAAGCTCGCCGTGGGGCTGGGCGTGGCGGCGTTCGCGGTGGTCGATCTCACCTTCGTGGTGGCCAACAGCCTGAAGATCCTCGAAGGCGGCTGGCTGACGCTGGCCGTGGCCATGGTGGTCATGCTGCTGTTCACCACCTGGGCCAAGGGCCGGCGGATGGGGCTGGCCAAGGCCGCCGCCGAGAGCCTGCCGCTGGCCGCTTTCGCCGAGTCGCTGACAGGCCACATGCCGCACCGCGTGCGTGGCACGGCGGTGTTCCTCAACTCCGACGCCGAGACCGTGCCGCACGCGTTGCTGCACAACCTCAAGCACAACCAGGTGCTGCACGACGAGGTGATCGTGCTGCGGGTGTTGCCCTGCGACGTGCCCCGGGTGGATGCGGCGCACCGCATCGAAGCGCGCGAGGTGGGCCACGGCATCTGGGTGGTGATCGCACGGCACGGCTTCACCGAACGGCCGAACGTGCCCGATTTCATCCGCATCCTGGCCTACCAGAAGGGCCTGAACTGCGGCAGCATGCGGACCTCGTATTTTGTTTCGCGGGCTTCGGTGAGCGGGCGCAACACGCTGGGCATGAACGCGGTGCGTGCCGCGGTGTTCCGCTGGCTGCAGCGCAATGCCGGGCGGGCGTCGGACTATTTCGAGCTGCCCGAGAACCGGTTGGTGGAAATGGGCCAGCGCTCCTGAGCGGGAACGGCCGCCATACCCGGTGCCGGCAGAGGCCATCGCGCAGGATAACCAGAAGGACGGTAGGCGCGAAATGCGGGCTTTTCCTACAGCCGCGCGGGCGCTCGGCGTTTAACCTGAGGCGTTGAGCCCGGCATCGCATCAAGCTTTGCGGGGCTTCATGCGATCCCACTCCCAACCATCAGGTCCCTGCCTTGAACCCTCTGGATAACGCCGCCCGTCTGCAAGAACTGAAACGCCTGATGGTGCTGGACACCGGCGACGAGCAGAGTTATGACGACATCACCCGCCTGGCGGCGCAGATCTGCGGCACGCCGATTGCGCTGATCTCGCTGGTGGACGAAACCCGGCAGTGGTTCAAGTCGCGTGTCGGCTTGCAGGCCCGGCAGACGCCGCGGGAGCAGGCTTTCTGCGCCCACGTCATCGTCGACAACAGCCCGCTGGTGGTGGAAGACGCCACGGCCGATGCGCGCTTCGTCGACAACCCGCTGGTCACCGGCGACCCCAACATCCGCTTCTATGCGGGCGCGCCGCTCACCACGTCGAACGGCCAGACGCTCGGCACGCTCTGCGTCATCGACACCGTGCCGCGCCAGGTGACCCAGGCGCAGATGGACCAGCTCAAGTTCATGGCGCAGCAGGTGATCGCGATGCTCGAGCAACGCGCCGTGCCCGCGCAGCCCAAGTAAGGTGCGCGCCGGCCCGCATTTCTGGCGCCGTAGCCGCTTCTCGCTGGCCGCCCTGCTGACCACCGTGGTGGTGACGGTGCTGCTGTCGCTGCTGGCCGTGAACTTCCGCGGTGGCGAAAAGAAGATCGAACGCCAGGTGGCCCGGGTCTACAGCATCGAAGACCCGCGTTTCGCGCATGAACTCGGCGTGTTGCTCGGCCCGCAGTTTCTGCCCGGCAACCGCACCCAGGTGCTGCTGAACGGCGACGCGATCTTCCCGCCGATGCTGGCCGCGATCCAGTCGGCGCAATCGACCATCACCTTAGAGACCTACATTTACTGGGCCGGCGACATTGGCCGCGCTTTTGCCGACGCGCTGGGTGCCAAAGCCC
>JAQGMQ010000555.1 GCA_028292305.1 Rhodoferax sp. | reverse complement strand
GGCAGGCGCAGCGCGAAGGCGTCGCTGCCGTCGGCCATGCGCATGTGGAACGGGAAGCCCAGTTGCGGCACGGCGCGGCCGAGCTCGGGCAGCGTCTGGGCCTGGAAGCAGGCCCGCTGGCGCGCCGGTGCCGAGCCCGCCCATTCAGCCGGCGTGTAGACCGGACAGACCGGCAGGCCGAGCGCCAGAAACCGGGCGGCCAGGGGGTCGCGGTCGTCGCTGGCGATGACCTCGGCGATGAAGCGGCGGTAATCTTCAGAACGCTCGCCATGGGTGCCCAGGCGGTCGGCCTCGGTCTCGTGGGGGTTGATGAGATCGTCGCGTGCGAACGCGCGGCAGAACGTGACCCACAGGTCGCGTTCCAGCAGCGACACGGTCATGTAGCGCTGGTCGCGCGTGCGGTACAGCCCGTAACGCGGGTTGCCACCCCAGCCCTCGACCCGCGCCGCGCCGGCCTCGCGGTCGGCGAACACCTGGGTCATATGCACGCCCGTCCAGCTCGACAGCGCGTCCAGCATCGCGATGTCGATGCAGGAGCCGATGCCCGTCGTCCTGGCGGCCACCACGCCGGCCAGTATGGCGGCCAGCGCGGCGGTACCGCCGGCATAGTCGGCCATCAGCACCACCGGCATGTGGGGTACCTCGTCCACATGCCGCTGCAGCATGCCGGCCAGGCCGGCAATGTTGAGGTCGTGGCCCGATAGCCGCGCCATGTCGCCGGTCTGCCCGAAGCCGGTGATGGCGCAGTACACCAGCTTCGGGTTGCGCTCGCGCAGCTGCGCGTAGCCAATGCCGAGCCGGTCCGCGGTGCCGGCGCGGAAGTTCTCGACCACCACGTCGGCGTGTTCGGCCATGGCCAGCAACTCGGCGCGGCCGGCTTCCGATTTCAGGTCGAGCGCCAGGCTCTTCTTGTTGCGGTTGACATTGGCGAAATAGATGCCGACGCGCTCGGCGCCCTGTTGGTAGAACGGCGCGCCGAGGCGGATGGTGTCGCCGGTGCCGGGGCGTTCGATCTTGGTCACCTCGGCGCCGAGGTCGGCCAGCGTCATGGTGCACCATGGCCCGGGCAAATGGCGCGTGAGGTCCAGGACCTTGAGTTGGTGAAGTGGTTGCAAGAATGGTCTCCGTGGAAGGCGATGAAAGCGTGTGGAACGGATGGCCTCAGGTGCCCATCAGCGAAGGCAGCCAGGTCGAGATGGCCGGCACCGACAGCAGCAGGGCCAGGGTGATGAACTCGAAGCCCAGCAGATAGGCCGTGCCGCGAAAGACGGTGCCTACCGGCACGCCGGTCGCGCCACTGACCACGAACACGTTCATGCCCACCGGCGGCGTGATGAGCCCGATCTCGACCAGCTTCACCACGATCACGCCGAACCAGATCGGGTCGAAGCCGAGCGAGGTGACCAGCGGAAATGCCACCGGCAGCGTGATCAGCAGAATCGCCACCTGGTCCATCAACATGCCCAGCACCAGGTAGATGGCGATCACGCAGGCCATCACCGACCACCGCGACAGGCCGGCGTGGCCCATGGCGTCGACCAGGTCGGGGGCGACGCGGTTGATGGTCAGGAAGTAGCCGAACACCAGCGCGCCGAAGACGATGGTCAACATCATGGCGGAGATGCGCAGCGTGGTGAGCAGCGCCGTCATGGTGTCGGCCCGCGACAGCCGGCCGGCGATGGCCAGGTAGAGGTAGGTCGCCGCTGCGGCCACGGCGGCGGTCTCGGTGGTGGTGGCGATGCCCGCGTACAGGGTGACGAACACGGTGCCGACGATGAACAGGAACCCGACCACGTCCTTCAGCGCCAGCAGCTTCTCGTGCAGCGTGGTGGCGGTGCCGCGTGGCAGCTCGCGCGGCCTGACCTTGGCATACAGGTAGATGGCGATGATGTAGATCACCGCCGTCATCGCGCCCGGTATCACGCCGGCGACCAGCAGCTTGCCGATCGAGGTCTGGGTCATGATGCCGTAGATGATCATGGCGATGCTCGGCGGAATCATCACCGCCAGCGTGCCGGCCACTGCCACCACGCCGGTGGAGATCGGCAGCGAATAACCCAGGCGCTTGAACTCGGGCAGACTGATCGCGGCCAGCGTGCCCGAGGCGGCGGTGCTCGAGCCCGACACCGCCGCAAAGCCGGCGCTGGCCAGCACTGCCGACATGGCCACGCCGCCGGGCAGGTTGCCGACGATGCGGTTCGCCGCCGAGAACACGTCGCGCGCCATGCCGCCGCGGTTCATCAGCTCGGCCATCAGCACGAACAGCGGAATCGAGGCCAGCGTGCTGTCGGCCACCGAGCGGTAGGCGGTGGTCGACAGCTTGCTGACCATGCCGTCCATGCCGATGGTCAGGCCGATGCCGATGGAGCCGACGGCGGCCAGTGCGAAGGCGATGGGCATGCCCAGGAAAATCGCCAGCAGGAGCAGAAGGATGATGAAGGTCACAACCATTGCGGCCCCTCAATACGCTTCCGCGTCGCTGACGATGGCCACCGTGGGGTGGCGCGCCGTGACGGCGGCCACCGTGGCCCGCACGGTCATCAGCGCGCCGCCCAGCACCACGATGGCGTACGACGGCGCCAGCAGGTAGTTGAGCGGGCTCGACGAGTACTCGTGCATCTGGTAGCTGTCGATCACGCGCAGCAGCACGCCCCAGGTGAGCGCGGCGAACATCAGCGCAGTGACAGCATCGAACACCACCAGCAACGCCCGCTGCACGCCGGCCGGCAGCCGGTCGCTGAGGATCGTGACGCGCACGTGCCCACCCAGGCGGTACACATAAGAGATCACGAAGAACACCAGCGCCGGCATCAGGAACTCATTGGCCAGCTCGGGTGCGCCGTCGATCGGCGCGTTGAAGAAATAGCGGCCCAGCGCGTCCGCGGTGGTGAGCCCGACCATCACCACCAGCGCCAGCGCAGCCAGGCGGGTGAGCAGCCATTCGACACGGTCGCAGGCGCGGTCGACGACGCCTTGCGTGCCGGCCGCATGGGCTACGGATTGGTGGTGTGGCTGCATCACCGGGCCTTGGCTTTCTGGGCCTGCATGTCGTCATAGGCTGCGCGGGCATAGCCAAAGCCGCGGCCTTCCATCTTCTTGATCATCTTGGCCGGCGCCTCGGCATAGGCGGCGCGCCACTTGGCCTTGTCGGCATCGGTCAGCGCGTAGACCGTGCCGCCGGCGTCGGTGAAGACTTTCTTCTCCACGATGTTGCGCCGGTCGTATTCGCGGCCCATGGCGATCGACATCTTTTCACCGGCGCGCTGGATGATGGCCTGGATGTCGGGCGGGAAGCCGTCCCAGCGCTTCTTGTCGATGAGGTAGATGCACAGCAGGCTCATCAGCGGCGCGCCCTCGGTGGCGTGTTTCGTGACCTCCTGCAGGTGGTTCGCCGCGGCCGTGGCCGGCAGGTAGGCCACGCCATCGAGCACGCCCTTCTGCAAGGCGTCGTACATGTCGGAGGCGGCCATGTTGATGACCGAGATCTTCATGTCGCGCATGAAGTCGTCGGCATCGCCCCCGCCGCCGCGCAGCTTCAGGCCGACCGCGTCCTCCGGCAGGTGCACCGGCTTGACGCGGGTGAAGATCTGGTATGGCGGCGTGCCCGACGCGGCCACGACCTGGATGCCGAGGCGGTCGTATTCCTGCTTCAGGCTGCCGGTGGCCATGGTGAGGAACACCCTGGCCAGCTGCTCGCCCGATTCGAACTGGCCCGGCAGCGACAACAGGTTGGTGACCGGCATCTTGCCGGGGATGATGCCGGGCGCCACGTACGCGATGTCGGCCACGCCGCCGCGCACCGACTCGATCACGTCTTCCATGCGGCCGAGCTGGTTCGCGGGGAAGTATTTGACTTCGATCTTGCCACCCTCCTGCAGGGCCGGAATGAACACGTCCTGCACGGTGTCGTAGATCACGTGGCCCTTGGGAAACGAGTCGGCGATGCGGATCACGAAAGGGGCGGCCTCGGCGCCCAGCGTCAGGCCGGCGGCCAGGGCCGCCAGCGCCAGTTTGCGGATGAACATGTTGTCTCCTGGCGCGGTGAGCCGCGCTTGTGTTGTGATGGACCGAATGCGAAGGCGCGCGCCGCGCCGGTGCCGATCAACCGGCCGGAACAGGCGCCTTGCCCGTCTTGCCGTACATCAGGCCGGTCGGGTCGGTGGGCGCCTCGCCGGTGGTGGCACCGGGCATCTGCACCACGATCCAGGTCCCGCCTGCGGGCGCCTTGACCTCGTAGGCCACTTTTTCCGGAAAGTCCACCAGGGTGCCGGGGCCGTAACTTTGCCCGTTGACGATGAACTCGCCTTCCAGGATGTAGCGGAGCTGGCGGAACTGGTGACCATGCGGGAAGGTGCCTGAATCGGGTGCGAACTTCTGCAGTTCGAAGATCACGCCGTCGCGAAAACTGAGCACCTTGATCCAGTTGTCGGGGAAGCGGGTGTCTTGCCAATCCATGTCGTGGATGTTCTTCGAATCGAGTTTTTTCAGAGCCATGTTGATCCTCTTCGGGTTGCGGTTTGTCTCCACCAGAGCCGCGGCTTGTCGGTCTGGTAGCGGGAGATTACGGGTGGCCCGGTGTGGCGTTAAGCGATATAAAGCTTTCTTATGTTGATCCGCTTGCTGCCGCTATGACGCTGCCGCCGACCTACCGGCACCCCGCCACCGGCCACGCCCGGCTGGCTGCCAGCTTCGACATCCGCACGCTCGCCACCTTCGCGCGGGTGGTCGAGCAACGTGGCTTCAGCAGCGCGGCCAGATCGCTGCACATGACACAGCCCGCGGTGTCGCTGGCCGTGCGGCAACTCGAGACCGACCTCGGTGCGGTGCTGCTCGACCGCAGCACCCGGCCCCTGCGCGCCACCGCCGCGGGCACCGCGCTGTACCAGCGGGCCATACGCATCCTGGCCGAGGTTCAGGCGCTCGACGACACCCTGCGCCCCGGCGCGATGCCGGCGCGGCCCGGCATGCGCATCGGCATCGTGGCCTCGGTCACCGCGCTGGGGGCACCGCTGATCCTGGCGCTGCAGGCGCTGTCGGACGAGCTGCGCATCTGGTCGACGCTGACGCCGGTGCTGGCCGCGGCCTTGCGCGACCGCGAGCTCGACATGTTGATCACCAGCGAAGGCACGACCGAGCTGCTCGAACTCGAACGCCGGCGCATCATGGAAGAGCCGTTCGTGCTGGCCATGCCGGCCGCGTTCGCCGGCATGCACCCGAACCAGACGCTGGCGTCGCTGAGCCAGACCCTGCCCTTCATCCGCTACACCGGGCGCTCCAACATCGGCGCCGTCATCGAAAGGCATCTGCAGAGAAGGCGGCTGCCGGTTCCGCGCCGTCTGGAGTTCGACACCTCGGCCTCGGTGGTGGAGATGGTCAAGGCCGGGCTTGGCTGGGCCATCGTCACGCCGCTGTGCCTGGTGGAGAGTGGTGTCGACATGGAAGCCCTGGCCGTTCAGCCGCTGGACGGCCCGCCGCTGAGCCGCGAGTTGCTGGTGCTGGGCCGACCCCGCGAGTTGCCGGGCATGACCGACCGGGTGCGCGACGTGGTCGCCGCGCTGCTGCGTGAGCTGCTGCGCGACCGCCTGCGCGGGCCGCAGGCGTGGATGCACC
>JAQGMQ010000037.1 GCA_028292305.1 Rhodoferax sp. | reverse complement strand
GACGAGGCCATCATCGTCAAGAACCAGGGCACGATCGTCCTGGGCGGCCCGCCGCTGGTGAAGGCCGCCACGGGCGAGGTCGTCTCGGCAGAAGACCTGGGCGGCGGCGACGTGCACACCCGGCTTTCGGGCGTGGCCGACCAGTTGGCGCAGAACGACATGCATGCGCTGGCGCTGGCCCGCGCCTCGGTGCGCAACCTCAACAAACGCAAGACACCGGCCACCCAGCTGAGCCCGCCCGAGCCGCCCAGGTTCGCACCCGAAGACCTGTATGGCGTGATCCCCACCGACACCCGCAAACCCTTCGACGTGCGCGAGATCATCGCCCGCATCGTCGACGCCAGCGCGTTCGACGAGTTCAAGGCGCGCTACGGCACCACGGTGATCACCGGCTTCGCGCGCATCGAAGGCATGCCGGTCGGCATCATCGCCAACAACGGCATTCTGTTCAGCGAGTCGGCGCTGAAGGCGGCCCACTTCATCGAACTCTGCTGCCAGCGCAAGGTGCCGCTGGTGTTCCTGCAGAACATCACCGGCTTCATGGTCGGGCGCAAGTACGAGAACGAAGGCATCGCCCGCAACGGCGCGAAGATGGTCACCGCCGTGGCCACCGCCAACGTGCCCAAGTTCACGGTCATCATCGGCGGCAGTTTCGGCGCCGGCAACTACGGCATGTGTGGCCGCGCCTACTCGCCGCGCTTCCTGTGGATGTGGCCCAACGCGCGTATTTCGGTCATGGGCGGCGAACAGGCCGCCGGCGTGCTGGCCACCGTGCGCCGCGACGGCATCGAGGCCAAGGGCGGCAGCTGGAGCGCCGAGGAAGAAGAAAGCTTCAAGGCCCCGATCCGCAACCAGTACGAGGTGCAGGGCCACCCGTACTACGCCACCGCGCGCCTGTGGGACGACGGCGTGATCGACCCGGCCGACACGCGGCGCGTGCTGGCGCTGGGGCTGAGCGCGGCGTTGAATGCGCCGATCCCGGATGTGAAGTTTGGTTTGTTCCGGATGTGATGACCATGACGAGGCCACCACGCAACGCGCCGCCACGCAGCCTTCGCGCTGTTTGCGCCCTGGTGCTCGCAGCGTTCGCCTGCTGCGGCTTCGCACGTGCAGATAGCATTCCGCCGAACGCGGTTCTGGGTGAGCGCGTCGAGTTCATCAGGAACAACAAGTTGTTGCCTGTGAACCTGCAGGTCACCATCTTCCAGCCTGTGGGAACCGGGCCGTTTCCGGTGGTCGTGTTGAACCATGGAAGGGACCTGGGCAACAACCGTTTGCAAAGTCGCAACCGGACACTGCATGCCACGCGCGAATTCCTGAAACGCGGCTATGCGGTGGTAGCGCCGATGCGCCAGGGTTTCGCCGATTCAGGCGGCGCTGCGGTGGGCGAGGGCTGCAATACCGAAGCCAATGGTGAGGCGCAAGCCGAGGACATCGCCGCGGTGGTGCAGTGGCTGGCCAGGCAGCCGTGGGCAGACAGCGGCCGTATGGTCATGATGGGCCAGTCCCATGGCGGACTGGCCACCATGGCGTATTCGCAGCATCCCGACCCGGGGTTCAAGCTCTTCGTCAACTTTGCCGGCGGTCTCAGGTCCGCGGGAGGTTGCCCGTGGGAGTTGGCCTTGCGCGACGCCATGGGCAGCTACGGCAAGACCAGCCGCACGCCATCGCTCTGGTTCTACGGCGAGAACGACAGCCTCTTTCCGCCGAACGTGATCAAGCCGGTGTTTCAGACGTTTCTGGCGGCCGGGGGCCGGGGCGAGATGATCGCCTACCCGCCTTTTGGCGTAGACGCCCACGGCATGTTCGGCAGCGCGGATGGCCTCGACATCTGGCTCGACAAGGTGCTGGCCGGTTTGAAAGAAGCCGGTATGCCGACCGACGTGGTGGCGCCGCAATACGGCCTGTCGCCCGACGTACCGGCACCGACCAACTACGCCCGGATCGACGACCTCGAGGCGCTCAACCGTGCCCATGCGGGTGGTGAGGAGTCGTATAGGAAATTTCTTGGCAAACGCTCACCGCGCGCGTTCGTGGTTGCCCCCGGGGCTGGCAAACAGGCCTACACCTGGGGCGGCGACGACCCACAGCGCCTGGCGCTGCAACTATGCCAGGAGCGGCACCATGCAATTTGCACCGTGTATGCGGTGGATGACAACGTCGTCTGGAGACAACCATGACTGAAGTCAAGCTGCACATCGAGGCCCATGTGGCCACCGTCACCCTGAACCGCCCCGAAGTCCGCAACGCCTTCAACGACGCAAGCATCTCTGCGCTGACCGATGCCTTCACGGCACTCGGGGCGAACGACGCGGTGCGCGCCATCGTGCTCGCCGCCGAGGGCGTGGGCTTCTGCGCCGGGGCCGATCTGAACTGGATGCGCCGCATGGCCGCGTACAGCCGCGACGAAAACCTGGCCGACGCGGCCAAGCTGGCCGAGATGCTGCGCGTCGTCTACACCTGCCCCAAGCCCACCGTGGCACGGGTGCAGGGCGACGTGTTCGCCGGCGGCATGGGGCTGGTGGCGGCCTGCGACATGGCGGTGAGTGTGGACACGGCCAGCTACTGTCTGAGCGAGGTGCGGCTCGGCCTGATCCCGGCCACCATCGGCCCCTACGTGGTGCGGGCGATGGGGCCGCGCGCCGCGCACCGCTACGCGCTCACGGCCGAACGCTTCAGCGCGGCCGAGGCCTTGCGCATCGGCTTCGTGCACGAGGTGGTGGCCGCCGATGCGCTGGACGCAAAAGTGGCCGAACTCACGGGTGCCCTGGTCAACGCCGGCCCGGCCGCGGTGCGCGCCAGCAAGCGTCTGGTGCAGGACGTGGCCGAGCGCGAGATCGACGCGGCGCTCATCGCCCGCACGGTACAGGGCATCGCCGACATCCGCGCCAGCGACGAGGGCCGCGAAGGCATCCAGGCCTTTCTGCAGAAACGCAAGCCGGCCTGGCTGGCGGGCTGAAGGCGCACGCCATGGACACGCTCGCAACCCTCTGGCAGAGCTTCGTGCAATGGCTGCACACCGTCGGCGTGCATGTCGGGCCAGGCGTCACCGGTGCGGCCGGCGAGATGGGCACGGGCGTCGCCCACCTGGCGCAAAAGCTCGACCTGGGCTCGTTGCTGGCCCTGGCCGCGGCGCTGGGCTGGGCCAGCGGCTTCAGGCTCTACGCGGTGGTGTTCGTCACCGGGGTGGCCGGCCTGGTGGGCTGGATTCCGCTGCCCGCGGGTCTGCAGTTGCTGCAGCATCCGGCCATGCTGGTGGTGAGTGGCAGCCTGCTGTTCCTCGAATTTTTTGCCGACAAGATACCCGGTGTGGATTCGCTCTGGGACATCGTGCAGAGCGTGGTGCGCATCCCGGCCGGCGCGGCCTTGGCGGCGGCGGTGTTCGGCGCCGACAACGCCACCATGGCGGCGGTGGCCGGCCTGATGGGTGGCACGCTGGCCGCCACCAGCCAGGCCGCCAAGACCACCACCCGCGCCGCCATCAACGCCTCGCCCGAACCGTTTTCCAATGTGCTGGCCAGCCTGGCTGAAGACGGCTTGTCGGTCGGCGCGGTGTGGCTGGCGACGACGCATCCGGTCGCGTTCGGTGTGTTGCTGGTGATCGTGGTGGTAGTGATGTGGATCGTCACCTGGATGCTGATCAAGTTTTTGAAGGCGGCGTTTCGGCGGCTGTCGCGGTTTTTCTCGGGTCAAGAAAAGGGTGAGTTGCATGTTTAAAAAAATACTGATTGCCAACCGCGGAGAGATCGCCTGCCGCGTGGCCGCCACCGCACGCCGCATGGCCATCAAGACGGTCGCCGTCTACTCGGATGC
Organism: Rhodoferax sp.; assembly: GCA_028292305.1. Classification (GTDB taxonomy): domain Bacteria; phylum Pseudomonadota; class Gammaproteobacteria; order Burkholderiales; family Burkholderiaceae_C; genus Rhodoferax_B. The sequence goes on along the minus strand of JAQGMQ010000037.1, from coordinate 521 downwards.
CGACGCCAACGCCAAACACGTGGAAGCCTGCGACGAGGCTGTGCACATCGGCGGCAGCGCCCCGAAGGAAAGTTACCTGCGCTGGGAACGCATCATCGAAGCCGCCCGCGAGACCGGCGCCGAAGCCATCCACCCGGGCTACGGCTTCTTGAGCGAAAACGAAGACTTCGCGCGCGCCTGCGCGGCCGCCGGGCTGGTGTTCATCGGCCCGCCCGCTTCGGCGATCCAGGCCATGGGGCTGAAGGCCGAGTCGAAGCAGTTGATGGAGAAGGCCGGTGTGCCGCTCGTGCCCGGCTACCACGGCCACGACCAGGACCCGGCGCTGCTGCAGCGCGAGGCCGACCGCATCGGTTACCCGGTGCTGATCAAGGCCAGCGCAGGCGGCGGCGGCAAGGGCATGCGTGCGGTCGACCGGGCCGAAGACTTCGCGGCGGCGCTGGCCTCGTGCCAGCGTGAGGCCATCAACAGCTTCGGCGACGACGCCGTGCTGATCGAAAAGTACGTGCAGCGTCCGCGGCACA
>JAQGMQ010000948.1 GCA_028292305.1 Rhodoferax sp. | reverse complement strand
GATCCGATCAGCGCGATCGCCTCGCTCCCCGTCGTGGCCGTCACCACGCGCAGGCCGCGCCTCTCCAGCACGCTGGAAAGCGCGAATATGTTGCGGGCGTCGTCATCCACCAACAGCACGGTCCTTCCGATCAGATCCTCATCGGAGCTGTGAAGGCGTTGGAGCATCAACTGCTTGTCGACCGGTAGGTCGGAGACAACGCGATGTAGAAACAGAGCCGTCTCGTCGAGGAGCCGCTCCGGGCTTTCCACACCCTTCACCACGACGCTGCGCGCCATGGTCCGGAGCCGCGCGTCGTCGTCGGGCGTGAGCGCGCGCCCAGTGAAGACCACCACCGGTACATCGCGAAGGCTCTCGTCTTCACGCATTCGTTCAAGCAGGTCGAAGCCCGACATATCGGGCAAGTGAAGGTCCAGCACAACGCAGTCGATTACCGCGTTGCGCAACGCGACCAGTGCTTCTGCGCCGGAGGCCACCGCCTCGATATCGATGTCGTCGTGGCCCAGCAGGTGAGTGATGCTGTACTGCTCGGCACGGTTGTCCTCGACCACCAGGAGCCGCTTCCGACGGGGGCGGGAGAAATCGCGGAGGCGTTCAAGCGCGCTCTCCAGTCCTGCCGTCGTGGTCGGCTTCGAGAGGAAGGAGAACGCGCCTCGCGCGAGTCCATGCTGGCGATCCTCGTCGAGCGTCACAATTTGCACCGGAATGTGGCGCGTCGCCGGGTCTTGCTTGAGCTGGCTCAGCACTGTCCAGCCGAGCATGTCGGGAAGGAACACATCGAGAGATACCGCGGTCGGCCGGTGCTCCCGCGCCAACAGCAATGCATCCGCGCCGCGCGCGGCTACGATGACCTTGAAGCCGTGATCATGAGCGAGATCGACCATGATACGGGCGTAGTGCGGGTCGTCCTCCACGATGAGCAGAACATTGTCGCCCTCGGACAACGCATGTCGGTCGTCCTTCAGCTGCTCGGGAGGAGCCTCGGTCTGGCGAACGGAGGGAAGAGACGAGTGCTGTGTGGCTGAGGACTGGATCGACGGCGCCCGGGTTGATGATTGTGCGCCTGCGAAGCGCAACGGCAGGTAAAGCGTAAAGGCACTGCCGGTATCAGGAACGCTGCGCAGATGGATTTCGCCGCCGAGCAGAGTTGCAAGCTCTCGGCTGATGGCAAGACCGAGGCCCGTGCCGCCGTACTTGCGGCTCGTGCCTGCGTCGGCCTGCTGGAAAGCCTCGAATATGATCTTCTGCTTCTCAGGCTGGATACCAATGCCGGTGTCGGTGACTTCGAAGGCGACAACCGTCGATGCGTGCCGCAGCACCGCGTGGCCTGCGCTCCAACCCCCCATCACGGCGCTGACCGTCAACCGCACGCCGCCATGCTCGGTAAACTTGAAGGCGTTGGAGAGCAAGTTCTTCAGTACCTGCTGCAGCCGCTTCGAGTCAGTGAGTATGCTGCGGCCAAGGTTGGTGGCGATTTGCGTTTCAAAGGACAGATGGCGGCTCTCCGCCTCATGCCGGAATGGTCTCGCGACGGATTCAATCAGGGTCGAGAATAGGATATCTTCGACGTCGACCGAGACGGTGCCGGACTCAATTTTCGACAGGTCCAGGATGTCCGTGATGAGGTTCAACAGGTCCGTGCCGGCGCCGTGGATGGTGCGCGCGAACTCGACCTGCTTCGACGTCAGGTTGCCTTCCGGATTCTCACCCAGCTGTTGGCCCAAGATGAGAATTGAGTTGAGTGGCGTGCGCAGCTCATGCGACATGTTGGCCAGGAATTCGGATTTGTACTTAGAGGTAAGAGCCAGCTCGGTCGCCTTCTCCTCGAGCGCGCCGCGGGCCTGCTCGATTTCGACGTTTTTGCGTTCGACCTCGGCATTTTGCGCCGCAAGCTCCTGCGCCTTTTGCTCGATCTGCTCATTGGTTTGCTGCAGTTCGCTCTGCTGGATCTGAAGTTCGGTGGCGAGCTGCTGGGACTGCTTGAGCAGACCCTCCGTTTGCATGGTCGCCTCGATGCTGTTCAGAACGATGCCAATGCTCGCGGTAAGCTGGTCGAGAAAGGATGTCTGAAGGTCGGTGAAGATACCCAGCGAGGCCAGCTCGATCACCGCCTTGACCTGACCCTCGAATAGCACAGGCAGGACGATGACGTTGCGGGGCGTGGCCTTGAACAGCCCTGAGGTGATCGGTGCGACGTCCGCCGGCATGTCGGTGAGCAGCATCCGCCGCGCATCCGCCGCGCATTGACCGACAAGGCCCTGCCCGACCTGAACCCGCGCGGGGTGGGTCCCCAAGCCATCGTCCGCGAACGCCGAAAGGAGTTGCAGCGCCTGCTCGCCGTCGGCTGCCATTTGGTAAATGACGCCATGCTGTGCATTGACCAGCGGCGCCAGTTCGGACAGCAGCACGCGTCCCACGGTGCCGAGATCGCGCTGGCCTTGGAGCATATTGGTAAAGCGGGCCAGGTTGGTCTTCAGCCAGTCCTGCTCGGTGTTCGTCTCCGTCGTCTGACGAAGATTCTGGATCATCGTGTTGAGGTTGTCCTTCAACTCGGCAACCTC
>JAQGMQ010000902.1 GCA_028292305.1 Rhodoferax sp. | reverse complement strand
GGAGCGGAGGGTTTGGCGGATCAGGGCTGGCGTTGTTTGAGCGCAGCGAGTTTAGCCAGACCCCGCCAAACGCGAGCACCGCAGGCTCCCGCAGCGAAGCGTAGGGCGCAGTTAGTGGGGGTGGCATCGATGGGGCCCGTTTCTTGTGCGCACAAGAAAGGGGTCTCACCCGCCGGTGCGACTACCGGCCAGCCGCGTCAACAAACGTTGACAAATCACCCAGACTTGACGATCCGAACCAAATCCTTCGACAAGCTCAAGATAAACGGAAGCACTGATACCTCACCAAACCCAGCACGGATGCCCGGAAGGCTGCACCCCCAGAGGCAGAAGCTGCCTCAACCAGCCCCGTCCCGAACCTTCCTCATCAACCTCTCAAAAACCGAAGGCGAAACAAACTTGTCCACCTCCCCCCCCAACACCGCAATCTCCCGCACAAACGTGCTCGACACAAACTGGTATTTGTCACTCGGCGTCAAGAACACCGTCTCGACATCGGGCATCAAGGTCCGGTTCATCCCCGCCAGCTGGAACTCATAGTCGAAATCGGTCACGGCGCGCAGCCCCCGCACCATGGCCTTGCCGCCGCGTGCCACCACGAAGTCGCGCAGCAGGCCGGAGAAGCTTTCCACCGTGACCTGCGGATAACCTTTCACTGCCTCGCGCGTCATGTCGATGCGCTCCTCCAGCGAAAACATGGCCTTCTTGTGGTGGCCGGCCGCCACGGCGACGATGACCGTGTCGAACAGTTGCGTGGCGCGCCGCACCACGTCTTCGTGGCCGAGGGTCATCGGGTCGAAGGTGCCGGGATAGACGGCAATGATCTTGAGCGCCATGGCGGAGGCCTTTGCGAAAAGAAGAGGAGCGGGATTATGCGGTGGCCGGCGGCAGGCGGCGCAGCAGGTGGGCGTGCACGGCGCCGGCCTTCAGGTAGCGGTGCGGCGCCAGGCCGGCCTCGGCCAGGGCCTCGTCGGTCCAGCGCTGGGCGGCTTCCAGGTACACGAAGCCATCGGGCTTGATGGCTTCGGCTGCCGCGCGCAGGGCCGACGCGTACACATCGGCTTCGAACGGCGGGTCGAGGAACACCACGTCCTGGCTGCCATTGGCCAGCTGGCGCAGCGCACCGACGCCGTCGCCGCGGCGCACCTGCACGGCGGTGGCCTGCAGCTTCTTCTGCAGCAGCATGAGTTGCGAGACCAGGATGCCGTCCTGCTCGACCAGCAGCACTTCGGCCGCGCCGCGCGACGCGGCCTCGAGGCCGAGCGCGCCGGTGCCGGCGAACGCATCGACGCAGCGCCAGCCGCCCAGGTCCTGGCCCAGCCAGTTGAACAAAGTTTCGCGCACGCGGTCGGGCGTGGGACGCAGGCCGGGCTTGTCGGCCACGGGCAGCTTGGTGCGTTTCCACTGGCCGCCGATGAGGCGAATCTCACCGGGCGGAATGGTGTTGCGCTTTACGGGCGCGGGCTTCTTTTTGGCCTGGGGCCGTTCGGATCGGGGCGATGTCGTCATGGGAGGACTTTAACCGCCTCGGCAACACGCGCCGAGCCGGTCATTGCGCACCGCCCACCACCACCGTCACCATCTTCTCGGGCTGCAGCTTGCGCGCGAACGCGGCCTTCACGTCGGCCGTGGTGATCTTGTCGACGCGCTGGGTCCAGGTGTCGAGGTAGTCGAGCGGCAGGTGGTTCCAGGCGATGTTGGCCACGTTGTCCAGCAGCTTGCGGTTGCTGTCGATGCGCAACGCGAAGCCGCCGATGAGGTTGTCCTTGGCGGCCTGTAGCTCGGCCTCGGTCGGGCCGTCGGCCACGAACTTCGCCAGCACGTCGCGCGACACCTTGACGGCTTCCACAGCCTGGTCGGGCCGCGTCTGCAGGCCGATGGTGAACGCCCCCGCATGCAGGCCCGGCGCGAAGTAGCTGTAGACGCTGTAGCTCAGGCCGCGCTTCTCGCGCACCTCGGCCGTGAGGCGCGACACGAAGCCGCCACCGCCCAGCACGTAGTTGCCCACGGTCAGCGCGAAGAAGTCGGGGTCGTCGCGTTTGTAGCCGGGCTGGCCGATGAACACATGGGCCTGCGCCGATGCGAACGGGATGCGGATGTCGCGGGCCGCGGCCAGCGGCGCGATCTCGCCCACCGCCGGCAGCGGCGCGCAGGCCTGGCCCGCGGGGATGCGCGACAGCAGCGTCTGCACCAGCGCATCGGCCTGGGCCTTGTTGACCGCGCCGACCAGGCTCACGGTGGCCCGGCACGGCAGCACCATGCGGCTGAAATCGCTGCGCATGTCTTCCGTCTGGATGCGGTCGAGCGTGGCCTGCGTCAGCTCATAGCCGTAGGGGTGGCTGCCATACACCGCCGACTGGAACGCGCGGCCGGCGTGGGTGGCCGGCTTGGTGTCGGCTTCCTTCAGGCTGGCCGAGATGCGCTGGCGTTCACGCTGCCACAGGTCGGCGGCAAAGGCCGGCTCGCCGAGCTGGCGCGCGGCCAGGCGCACGGCCTTGTCCATCAGGTCGGGATAAGTCAACGTGCGCAGAGAAAAGCTCATGCGGTCGTCGCCCGCGCCCGCGCCGAACGACGCGCCCAGGTCGACCCAGGCTTCGCTCCAGGCGTTCTGGTCGAGCGCCGGGTCGCTGCCGCGGGCCAGCACCCCCTTGTTGCTCATGGCCGCGGTGAGGCTGGCCAGGCCGGCCTGCGCCGCCGGGTCGCGCCGGCCGCCGGCGTCGAAGTCGATCTGCACGTCGAGCATCGGGATGGCCGGGCTTTCGACCAGGAACACGCGGGCGCCACTGGCCTGCGTCCACTGCTGGATGGGGATCGCCGCCCAGGCGCTCTGGGCACAGAACAGCACGGTGGCACAGGCGGTCGCGGCGGTTGCCGCAATGCGTTGGAAATGGATCATGGGGTGAGCGCTTTCAGTGCCGGGCGCCCGGAGGCGGCGTGCGGGGTTTGCGGTTGGGGTCGACCGGCTGCGGGCGCAACACGCCCACGGTGAGCTGGTCGTCGCCGAAATATTTCGCCGCCACGGCCTGGACCTGGGGCGCCGTGACCTCGCGCAGCCGCGCGATGATGCGGTCGCCGGCGTCGATCGGCAGGCCCTGCACCCAGTTGCTGCCCAGCTCGCGGGCCTGGCCCATGATGGAGTCGAGCTTGTAGACCTCGCTCGACACCCACTGCGTCTTGACACGCTGCAGCTCGGCTTCGGAAACCCCCTCGCGGGCAATGCGCGCCACCTGTTCGCGCAGCGCCGCCTCCACCTGCTCGGGCGTCTTGCCGGCGGCGGGCACGCCGTCCAGCGTGAACAACTGCGGGCCGCGGCCGTCGAAGCCGTTGCCGGCCCCGGCGCTGTCGGCCACACGGCCTTCGCCCTGGGTCAGCGCGCGGTCCAGGCGGGCGCCGGGGTAGCCGTCGAGCACTTCGCCAAGAATGGTCAGGGCCAGGGCGTCGTTGCTGTCGGCATCGGTGGCGTCCACGCCGGCAAACGACGGCACGCGAAACGCCAGCGCCACATAGGCCTGTTCGGCCGGCGCCTTGAAGTCGATGCGGCGGATGCCCGACTGCGCCGGCTCGATGCGCGGCTTGCGCACGGGCACCGGGCGCGCGGGGATCGGGCCATAGTATTTTTCGACCAAGCGTTTCGCCTCGGCCACATCCACGTCGCCGGCGATCACCACCGCGGCGTTGGCCGGCACGTACCAGCGCTGCCAGAAGCTGCGCACGTCGTCGGGGGTCATCGCGTCCAGGTCGCTCATCCAGCCGACCACGGGCCGGTGGTACGGCGAGGCGGTGAACACCGAGGCGTTCAGCGTCTCGTACAGCAGCGCCCGCGGTGCGTCTTCGGTGCGCATGCGGCGCTCTTCCTTGACGACCTCGATCTCTTTCTTGAATTCGTCGTCGGGCCACTGGTTGTGGGCGAAGCGGTCGGACTCGAGGCGGATCACGTCCTCCAGCCGGGCCGAGGGAATCTGTTGGTAGAAACCGGTGTAGTCCCGCGTGGTGAACGCGTTTTCACGCCCGCCCAGCGCCGCCACCTGGCGTGAGAACTCGCCGGGTTTGAGCTTGGCCGAGCCCTTGAACATCATGTGTTCCAGCGCATGGGCCACACCCGAGGTGCCGTCGACCTCGTCGATCGCGCCCACCCGCACCCACACCATGCTGATGGCCGTGGGCGCGCGCCGATCGGGTTTGATGATCACCGTGAGGCCGTTGGGCAGCACGTACTGCGTGGCCTGGGCCGATGCCGCGGGGCTTGGCAATGCGGCGTTGGAGGGCCCTGGTGCGGGTGGCGGCGAGGGAGGCGGCGAGGGCAGGGTCTGGGCGGCGGCCAGCAGGC
>JAQGMQ010000892.1 GCA_028292305.1 Rhodoferax sp. | reverse complement strand
GCCCGTGCCTTGCTCGGGGCCGTTGTAGGTGCCGGTGAAGCCGTTGTCGCAGTATTGCTCCAGCCCGATGGCGCAGGGCTGGCAATGCTGGCAGCTGTCGACCATGCAACCCACGCCGACGATGTCGCCCACCTTGAATTTCGACACCAGGCTGCCCACGGCGCTGACGCGACCCACGATCTCATGGCCCGGCACCGACGGGTACACGGTATTGCGCCATTCGTTGCGCGCGGTGTGCAGGTCGGAATGGCAGACGCCGCAGTGCAGCACGTCGAGCGCCACGTCCTGCGCGCGCGGTTCACGCCGCTCGAACGAAAAAGGCGCCAGTGGTTGGGTGGCGGCGCCGGCGGCATAGCCTTTGGCTTGGGACATGGTTGATCCTTGGTTGATTTGGAAACTGGCCATCGCCAGTTGCAGGAAAGGCTGCGTGAAAAAGCCGGCAAGGCTCCGTCGAAACGCCAGCGGACCTCAGGGGGCGGCGCTTCGCCATTCGGCTTTGTGGTGTCCTGCAAAATATAGCGCAATTGCGGCTTTGGCGTGGTTGCGTTTGTCATGCGTGCTTGCGATACGACCCCGTCAAACATGGAGCGTTATGTTTTTAGGTATATTGCGCAGCAAGAGCTTCCCGTGTCGGGCCAGATCGGCATCACCCGTCGGCTGGGGCAGGGAATACGCACTCCGAGGTGATCCATGGCTTCTCCACCGTTTCGATTCGCGGGCACGCTGCTGGCCGGTGCGTCCGTGGGCAATACCGTTGCCGGCACCCGCGCGCTGCTGTGCTGCGCCGAGCCCGAAAGCCACGCCGAAGCCACGGGCAGCCGTCGCACCAGACTGACCGAGCTCGACAGCAATTTCCATTGCTCCGTGATCGGTACCTGTCTCGGTACGGCGGAGTTGCGCAAGCTGGTGCCGCGCTTCGCCGCCGTGGACCGTATCCGCGCCAGCGACCTGGACCTGCACCACGAGGCCGTGCAGCTGGCGTTCGATGCCGGGCCGGGCGCCAAGGCCATCCACAAGGCGCTCGACGACCGGCACGACGCGTCCATCAAACGCCTGCAGCGCGTAAAAAATGTCGAGGGGCTCGGCGTTTTTTGGGCCGAGTCGTTGAAGAGTGGCGATGTGCCGGGGGCTTACTGGGCCTTGTTGACGCATCCGCAGGTGACCACCGAACTGCGCAAGCTGGCATTCGGCGACGTGCACATGTTGTCGCACCTGGTCGGCGCCTCGAACCGGGCCGACATCCGGCGGCTGCAGTTGCTGGAACAGGAAAACGGCGCGCTGTCGGACAAGCTGGAGCGGCAACAGGAGCGGCTGTTGGAGACGACCGCCGAGCGCGAAGCCCTGACGTTGCGGCTGTCGGAGCAGGCCATTCTTCATTCGGCGCGCTCGCCCCGCGGCAACGATGACCGCCTGGCCGAGACGCGCGCCCAACTCCACCAGATGCAGGCGGAACTCGAAGCCAAGGACCAGGCGCTCGCCCACCACACGCACCGCCGAGACCAGGCTGAAGCGCAAATGCTGGAGCGCCAGAACGCGGCCGGCCTGTTGCAGGCGCAGCTGGACAAGGCATTGGAACTGGTCGAGTCGCTCCAGGCAGAAGTGCAGGCGGTTGAAGCCGAGCTCGGCAAGCGGTCGGAGCCCGTTGGCGAGGCACCGTTACCCCACGCGGTGCTGGCCCGGCGCCGCATCGTCTATGTGGGCGGAAGGCCGCGCTCCAACCAGACCATCAAGGCCATGGTGGAAGCGGCGGGTGGCGAGTTGTGGCTGCACGACGGCGGCATCGAAGACCGCAAAGGCCTGCTGGCGACGGCCTTGCCGCGGGCCGACATGGTGGTGTTCCCGGTCGACTGCATCGACCACGATTCGATGTCCACGCTGAAGCGCAGCTGCGACAAACACCAGATCCCGTTCTACCCTGTGCGCAGCGCCAGCGCCGCGAGTTTTGCCGCCCTGGTGGCGCGTCTCGCGGCCCCCGCGGCCGCGGTGCGTGCCGCGCCGGTGTCGCGCTTCTGCCTGAAACACGGCTGACGGCCTAGCTCTTGAAGATCGACCAGCTCCGCTACCTGGTGGCCCTGGCGCGGGAACTGGATTTCGCCCGCGCCGCGGTGGCTTGTGATGCCGCGCCCACCGACATCGTCGAAGCGGTGCGCGCGGCAGAGGAAGAGTTCGGCAAGCGCCTGGTCCGGCCGGCCACGGGGCTTTCCCGGTTCAAGGGTTTCACCGAAGAGGGCGAGAGAATCATCGTGTGGGCGCGCGGCTGCGTCGACGACTACGACGCGCTGCACCGCCGGGTCGGCAAGGCCAGAAAACGCGCGTTGTTGCTGCCACTGCTGGAACGGCGCTCGGTGTCGCCCAAACGCTTGATGGCGCCCGGGCCGGACGCGGAAGAGATCGACCTCATCCTGCAAGGCGCCTTGCGTTCGCCGGACCATGGTCGACTGCATCCCTGGCGGGTGGTCGAGTTCCAGGCGGCTCAACGTGGGGCACTGGCGTTGTTGTTCGCGCAGGAGAAGCTGCGGCGCGACCCGTTGGCGTCGCAACGTGATCTGCAATTGGCTCGAGAGCACGCCACGCGACCGCCCGTGTTGATCGGCTTCGTCGTGTCACCCAAGGTCCGCAGCAAGGTGCCAGCGCGTGAGCAATGGCTGGCGGCCGGTGCGGCCTTGGGCAACCTGCTCAACGCAGCGCACCAGCTGGGGTTCGGGGCCATTGTGCTGAGCGGGGAGCGGTGTTTCGATGCCGTCCTGGCGGGGGCGCTGGGCCTGCAGGCGGAGGAGTTCCTGGCCGGCTTCGTGAGCATCGGCACCGTGGCCGAAGCCCCGCCGCCGCAAGGCCACGCGTTTCCGGGTGCCGTCTGGTCGGCGTGGGCGCCCGAAGTTCAGAATGCCGGTGCGGCGCGCGCGGGCCTAGGCGGTTGACCCACGCCCGCGGCGCAACGCCAGGCAGAAGTCGATCAGCAGTTCGATCTCGGTGGACTTGTCGAAGACCGCATCCACGCCCAGCAGCTCACAGCGCTTGCGGAGCTCGGCATTGGCGTAGTTGCTGAACAGAACAATCTTTTGCTCCGGCGACCGTTGCCGGCAGGCAGCCAGCAGGTCGAGCCCGCTGCCTTGCGTCAGAAACAGATCGACGATGGCCAGGTCCCAATCGTTGGGATGGCTTTGCAGCCATTGCTTGCCTTCCGCCTCGGTGCCACACGAGCCCACGACCTGGGCGAACGCAAGTTCGCGCAGCGTGTCAGTCAGGTTCTCGAGAATGGCTGCGCTGTCTTCGACGATGTAGATTCTGAGACGCAATGCGTTCCTTTCGAATGATTTTCCGGGTGAACGGGCTGCGACGTCTCAGCCTCTTCTGCGGCCATTGCATCGTGAAATACAAAGGGGGCTCCGTGCTGTCCGTCGATTCAGACAGGCCCGCATGGGCCCGGCTCTGAAGCTTGTAATAGAAATTTCTGCCATTGTGCTGCCAGACCCAATCGTTGCGCTGGCGTGCAGCCTTCAGCACGACACCGTCGGCAGGGCCGCCGATCAACTTGATGTTCATGACCCCTCCTCTCAGAATTCTGCGGGATTGGACGCGACACAGCCCGGTCGCCCAGGCACATCGTCCGTTCAAAAAGCCGATTGTTCATGATCGCTGCGTGGGCAGCCTTAAGGCTTCTTAAGACCCGCCGATGTCGGCGCAACGCCCTACAACGCGCCCTCCTTGACGGCGACAAGCCTGTAGGACAAACCAGGCGACCATGGCAAGCGCGCAATCCGCGCACATCCATAAATTCATGACACCGGGAGGTTTTCGATGAACCCTATTGCGTATCTATGCGGCCGCATTTTGGCCGTGCTGTTTGCGGTTGTTATCGCGTCCACGGCCATGGCTGGCCAACCCAACTACGCGGCGATGTACGTGTTTGGTGACAGCCTGTCCGATACCGGCAATGACTTTGCCGCCACCACCGCGCAGCAACTGGTGCCTGCCGTTCCGCCTTCGGTCACACCCTATGCCACGTATTGGCAAGGCCGTTTCTCCAATGGGCCGGTGGCGGTGGAATACCTTTGGCAACTGGTGTCCCGCAAGAACAGCACCGACCTGACGCCGTCTGTCGTGGCCGGTGGCCTGGACAAAAAAACCAGCGTGAATTTTGCGTTCGGGGGTGCCGGGTCGGGCATCCAGAACCCTACGCCCAACGGCTTTCTGGTGCCGGGGCTGGTCGGCCAGGTGGGGCTCTACACCGCCGCGCTCGGAGGCAGGAAGTCCCGATCCAACGCCCTGTACGTCGTCTGGTCTGGCTCCAACGACTACCTGCAGAACATCACCCATGACCCTTATGTCGTGGTCGACAGCGTGACGAAGTCGATTCGCGCTCTCTACGACACCGGCGCGCGTGATTTCCTGGTGCCCAACCTGCCCGATCTTGGCGGCACGCCGCTGGTGAAGGCGCAAGGCGCAAGTGCGGCATTCACCTTGCTTGCCAAGACGCATAACGCCTTGCTGGCCTCCAGCTTGACTTCATTGGCCAGCTTGCCAGGCATCAGGATCGTGCGGGTCGACGTCTTCGCCCTGGGCGAGAATTTGGTGAACAGCGGCCTCGTTAACGCGGACGTGCCCGCGCTGGCGTTCCTGTCGCCCGGCACCGGCGCGGTGGACTGCCTGTTCCGCAACCCGGCCACGTGCGTCGATGTACCGCAAGCCGGTTTTCTGGCCCCGTTCCTGTATTGGGATGTGCTGCACCCCACGACGCAGGTGCACAGCATCATCGGCACGGCGATGTACGCGGCGTTGCTGAAGTAGCGGGCCGCCGCGTTCGACGATCAGTTGCCCGCCGCCTGCGTCGCATGGATCGCAGGCGCAGGGCCCCGTAGGCGGCGTGTGCCCTCCTGGGCAGGCGGCG
>JAQGMQ010000927.1 GCA_028292305.1 Rhodoferax sp. | reverse complement strand
GTTGAGCATGACAAACGTTTTTAAATTACACCCTTTGTCATCCTGAGGAATGAAGGATTTATTCGCTGATAGATGCTTCACTATCGTTCAGCATGACAAGCGTTTTTAAATTACACCCTTTGTCATCCTGAGGAACGAAGGATCTATTCACTGATAGATGCTTCACTATTGTTCAGCATGACAAACGTTTTTAAATTATCCCTTTATCATCCTGAGGAATGAAGGATCTACTCGCCGATTAGATGCTTCACTATTGTTCAGCATGACAAAATATTACTTGTTCAAAAATCCATTCAGCGCATGCTGTGTAAATTCAGATAGTACTAACTCGCCACTTATAGCAGCACGTTCTGTTAATAGTTGGTCCCAGTCTTGGGTGCCTTCCCAAAGTATTTGCTTTAGGCCAACAAGTGCCTGGGGATGATAGGAAGCAAGTTTTTGAGCGAGTGAGGCTAATCCCTCATCCATTGATAAGATATCAGCATAAACTTCGTTATATAAGCCCTTTTCTTTGGCCCATTGTGCTGTTTGGAAATCAACCGCGCGAATGGTTAGTTGTGAAAATGCCGGCAAGCCTATCTTACGTATCACCGCCGGTGATAGTACAAACGGACCAATACCTATGGCCAGTTCACTTAATTTAATAGATGCGGTTTCTGTAGCCAGGCAATAATCGGCTGCGGCGGCTAAGCCTACGCCACCACCTACTGCTTTCCCCTGTATGCGGGCAATAATTATTTTTGGCGATTTACGACACGCATTGATTACGTTAGCAAAGCCCGAAAAGAATTCGGCACCGGCTTGTTTATCCTTTATCTGCAACAGTTCATCAAAGCTTGCACCCGCGCAAAAGGTACGGTCGCCCTCACTTTTTAGTATAATAATACGTGTTAATGCATCGTTGCCTGCAGCAGTTATGGTATCAGTAAGTTTTCGTAATAAACCGGCTGGCAGTGAATTTTGTGCAGCATGATAAAAACTGATGGTAGCAATTCCATTAACACTGGTTGTAAGTGTTACATTTCCGTTTTTAGTATCGGTCATAATTGGTTAAACTGGATATTACCAATATCAGGACTATTTAGCTTACCTGCAAGGCTAAACGGTATATGTAACCATTTTAATAAAAGCAGATAAAATTATCCTCCTAAATTAAGGGTAGCTCAAAGTAAAAGGTAGAACCCTTGCCCATTTTACTTTCAACATCAATAATGCCATTATGATTGTTAATGATCTCTTTAGAGATGTATAAGCCCATTCCTAACCCGCTGGTCATGTTTTGTTTGTCCTCAACGCGGTAAAAACGTTCAAATATTTTATCCTTTTGATCGGGCGATAAGCCAATGCCACTGTCTGTAACCGAAATACGTACAGTATTACACATTTGTTGGGTAGTTAAAGTAACCGTTTTATTAACAGGAGAATACTTTACTGCATTGTTAATGAGGTTCATTAAAACCTGTTCTAAGCGCTCTTGATTACCTTTAACAATGTATTCGTTATCTGCTTTAATATTGAATGTATAGGCCGGGCTTACATGCCTGGCATTTTCAACACACAAGTTCACCAGTTCGGTAATATTTACATTGCCTACAGCATACTCTAACCGGCCTGCTTTTATCTTGCTTACATCCAGCAAATCATTAATTAAGCTTTGTAGTTTAGTAATTGATACACTTGCTTTGGTTACATATTGCTTAACTATGGGTGGAAGCTCTTCCTTTTTATAGTCTGCTATTAATTGCAAATAACCCTTTAAACTGGTTAAAGGTGTTTTTAGTTCGTGGCTGGCAATGCCTATAAACTCGTCCTTACGCTCCATTTCCTGTTTCTGGTCCTCAATATCAGTAGCCGTACCCACCCAAAAAATAATATCGCCAGCATCATTTTTTAAAGGTTTTGAACGGTTTAGGTGCCAGCGATAAACACCGTCATACCTTTTATAGCGGTTTTCTATCTCAAACAATTCTCCGGTTTTTAAGGAATTATTGTATAGCCTAAGCGTTTCTTCCAGGTCATCAGGGTGAACTATCATTTCCCATACAACATCATGGTCATCATCAAGAGTAAGGCCCGTATAATCATACCAGCGCTGGTTGTACGAAGTGAACTCGCCTGTTGGCAGGTTAGTCCATGTCATTTGTACAATATTGTTGGTAAGCAGCTTAAAGTGCTCGCGGCTTATTACCAGGTCATGTGTGCGTTGTTTTATTGTAACTTCCAGGCTGTTATTAAGTTTTTTAGTGGCCGCTTGTGCTTCTTCTAACTGGTAGTTCCTTATCTGCAGTTCTTGTTCAGTGTTTTTTAAAACAGTTAAATCTGTAATAATAATGCTTAAAGCAGTGCCACTATCTAACTCCATAGTATTGCAGGAAAACAGGCAATGCATATCCTTACCGCCACCATCTTTTAAAATTATTTCTTCACGGCAATCTTCATCCCAGCTATTATAAATAACTTTCTCAAGTTTGCTTTTTGAAGCATCAGGCACAAAAAATAATAACGGCTGCCCAATTGTTTTTTCGAGGGGGGTATCAACCATATTGGCAAAGCGGGTATTGCAATATAAAATTATGCCTTCGCGATTAATAGTTACTGCCCCCTCGCTCATTTTTTCAATGAAAACACGGTAAGTTTGGTCGGCGGTTTTTAGGGTGTAAAGTTGGTGGCCGGTATTATC
>JAQGMQ010000843.1 GCA_028292305.1 Rhodoferax sp. | reverse complement strand
CCGCAGCGCCCATGAAAAAGGCCGACCGGCACCGGCCGCTTGTAGCAGCCCGTGCGGGTCGGCCCATGCCGCGCGCAATGCGCACGGCGGTCGAGGCGTGTTTTTTCTGAACGGCCCGCCGCGTCTTGCGCGCGGTGGCTCAGGCCATGTGCCCTGTTGTTGTTTGTCCCCGGTGCGCGTTGAAATTACTTGGCGGCGGTGGCGTCGGTTGCAGCTGCGGCGACGGGCGTTGCCATCTTCGCCTTGGCCTTTTGCATCTTCTTCTCGCCGGCAGGTGCCGTGGGGTAGCTGTTGCTGATCTCGTCGGTGGCGCCGTTGCGCTTGGCTTGTTGCAGCTCGGCCTTCACTTGCGCACGGGTCTTGCCAGGGCCGGTGGCCTTGGCTTCGGCGGGTGCCGCGTCATCCGGCAGGCGCGTCACGCCATTCTTTTCGGCCTTCAGCGTTTCAGCCTTGACTTCGGCACGGGTGACGGTGCTCTTGGTCTTGGGCAGGACGGGGTAGGTGTCGTCGTCAGCGGCGAAGACGCTGGCCGATGCCAGGGCGGCCACGGCGATGATGGCGGACGACAGGATTTTGGAAGTGTTCATGGTCAATCGGTTCTCGAAAAAGTGGGGCTTCCATCGGGCAAGCATCGGGAAAGCGCCGCACCGGTGCGCGGCGTTACCAACACACGGCGCGCGGGTGTGCGCCATGCAGGGAATAAATGTAGACGAAACTTTGTTAAAACAAGTTTGAACAATATTTCTTAACAAATTTAATTCGTATACCAACTCAGCGCGAATTCAGGGTGTCATTGCTACCGGATCGTGCGCGAATTCATACGAAGCCATGACCACGCACATGGCCTGGTCGACAAACAGCCGATGGCCCACGTCGGCGCCAGCCGCGCCGGCCACCACCATCAGCGGAATGAGGTGGTCCTCTTGCGGATGGGCCAGCCGGGCGCCGGGCGCTTCCTGCCAATGCACCAGTTTGTCGTTGCGCACCGCCGCGTCGGGCGCGGTGATGGCGTCGTTCAGATAGGCCTCGAAAGCGCTCGCCACGGGCGTCGACGTCGGCCGGCCGAAGCCGCGCATGTTGTGGTACGTGAGGCCGCTGCCCATGATCAGCACACCTTCGTCGCGCAGCGGCGCCAGCGCCTGGCCGAGCCGGATGTGTTCGGCGGGGTCGTAGCTCGACTTCATCGACAGCAGCACCACCGGTACATCGGCTTCGGGGTACATCAGCGCCATCGGCACGAAGGTGCCGTGGTCGAAGCCGCGGCGCGGGTCTTCGGCGCTGGCGATGCCCGCGTCGCCGAGCAAATCACGCACCCGTGCCGCCAGGGCCGGCGCGCCCGGTGCCGGGTACTGGAGGCTGTAGGTGTGCGCCGGAAAGCCGGAGTAGTCGTATTCCATCGGCGGACGCTCGGCGGTGGACACGGTGAAGGCATCCGCCTCCCAGTGGCCGGTGATCATCAGCACGGCCTTGGGCTTGGCGGCCAGGCGCTGCGGCATGTTGCGGAATTCTTTTTCCGTCAACGCGAACTGCTGGCGCATGCCGTCGACCCAGGGCCAGGGGCCGCCGCCGTGCGAAACAAAATAGACAGGAAGTCGGGTGGGGGTTTGCATGGTCATGGTGTGCCTTTCAGAGGTCGGAGGGCTCTCCTGCGAGCCCTTGCCTTGAATGTAGCGATGCCGAACCACAACCACTAGACGGCCAGGCCGGGAAACACTGTGCCGGGGGATGCGCCAATCGCGGCTTCCTGCGGTCGGGGCGTCCCGGTGCTAGCATGCCCACCGAGCCGCTTCATCCATCCCCACGCCGAGGAACCCCATGGCCAGACACTGCACCCACACCGACAGCATCGCCCACGTCGTCCCCGGCTCGCTGGGTTGTGAAGAGTGTCTGAAGATGGGCAGCGAATGGGTGCACCTGCGCCTGTGCCGCACCTGCGGCCACGTGGGTTGCTGCGACGATTCGCCGCACCGCCACGCGCGCGCCCACTTCACGGCGACGCAGCACCCGATCATCGAAGGCTACGATCCGCCCGAGGGCTGGGGCTGGTGTTTCGTCGACAAGGTGCAGGTCGCGCTGGAGGACACCACGCCGCAGAACGGGCCGATCCCCCGGTACTACTGAGGCGACCACTGAGGCGTTCAGGCGTCCGACTGGTTGGCCACCAGGCTCTCCGCATTCGGGCCGAACAACTCGACAAACGCCGCGCGCAGCCACTGGCCTCCCGGGTCGCGGTGGAAGCGGTGGTGCCACAGCATGGTCACGTCGAAGCCGGGCAGCGCCATCGGTGGGTCGAGCACCTGGATGCCCATGTGTTCGGCCACCAGCGCCGCCAGGTTGCTCGGCACCGCGGCTACCAGGTCGGTCTTGGCCACCACCGGCGCCACGCACAGGAAGCTGCGTACCCGCAGCGCGATGGGCGCCCGCACACGCCGGCTGGTCAGCACCTTCTCGACCGCCGCCGCGTGCTGCGTGCCTGGCGGGCTGGCCACCACGTGCGGCAAGGCCTGCAGTTGCTCGCGTGTCAGCTTGCGCTTCAGCGCCGGATGGCCCTTGCGCGCGATGTAGACGAACTTCTCGCGCAACAGGCGCTGCTCGTGCATGGCCTTGCCCAGGCCCGGCAAGAAGCCCACCGCCAGGTCGATGCCGCCCGACGCCAGCTCGGCCGACAGCTCGGCCTGTGAGGGCGACGCCACTTCGATGGTGACGCCCGGCGCCTCGTTGGCCAGATAACCCAGGAGCCGCGGCAGGAACAGCCGCTCGCCGATGTCGCTCATGGCGATGCGGAACAGCCGCGCGTCGGTGGCCGGCTCGAACGTCGTCGGTGTGACGGTGCCGCGCACGATGGCCAGCGCGGCCGACACGGGCTCCAGCAATTGGTCGGCGAACGGCGTGGGCTGCACGCCGCGCTGCTGGCGCACGAAGAGCGGGTCGCCATAGGTCTCGCGCAACTTGGCCAGCGCCCGGCTGACCGCCGGCTGCGACAGGCCCAGGTGTTCGCCCGCCGCCGTGAGGTTGCGCGTGCGGTACACGCATTCGAACAGCTCGAGCAGGTTCAGATCGAGCTGCCGCGACAACGGCCGGCTGTGCAGGTTGACCGCCGGTTTGATATTCACTTGACGCATATCACGAATCCCATTTTTTCATTTCAGAGATTCCAACATTCTGCCTAAAGTCACGCCCAGTCGACCTACGGACAGATCGGCAGCCTTAAAGCCAAATGAAAAAGGAGACAACGTGATCGACCTCTGGGACATTCGTTACGTACGGCTCGGCACCCGCGACCGCGACGCCGCCGACCGCTACGCCCGTGGCATCGTCGGCCTGGAACTGGCCCGCGACGAAGCCGGCGCGCGCTACTACCGCAGCGACCAGCGCGACCACACGCTGGTCTACTTCGAAGGCGATACGGCCGACCACACCGTGGGCTTCGAGCTGCGCAGCGGGGCCGACCTCGCCGCCGCCGGCAGCCTGCTCGACAACGCCGGCATCCGGGTCCGCCAGGGCAGCGCCGCCGAATGCGAGCAGCGCCGCGTGCAGGCCTTCCTGCACTTCCGCGACCCGTCGGGCAACGGCATCGACCTGGTGGTCAACCCGCACCACAGCGGCCGCCGCCACTTCCCCTCGCGCGACGCGGGCATCACCGGCTTCAGCCATGTCGGCCTGTGCACCACCGACGCGGCGCGCGACGAACGCTTCTGGACCGAAGTGCTGGGGGCGCGCGTCAGCGACCGCATCGGCGCGGCCCCGCTGCTGCGCATCGACGAGGTACACCACAAGGTGGCGCTGTTCCCGTCAACACGCTCGGGTGTGCAGCACATCAACCACCAGGTCGAGAGCATCGACGACCTGATGCGCGCCTGGTACCTGCTGCAAAAAAACGGCGTGCGCATCGTTTTCGGGCCGGGCCGGCACCCTACTTCGGGCGCCATGTTCCTGTACTTCGAAGGACCCGACGGCATGATCTACGAATACTCCACCGGCGTGCGCCACATCACCTGGGAACAGGAGGCCGGCTACCAGCCGCGCCAGTTCCCGGCCACCAACGAATCCTTCTGCGCCTGGGGCGCCGAGCCCGATATTGCCGAGTTCCGGAAGGCTGCGCGATGACCAGGCTCGACGACCTGGCCACCACCCAGCGGCTGGTGCGCACGGCAGCCCGCGGCCTGGCGCGGACCGGCCTGGTGCATGCCTACGGCCACTGCAGCCAACGCCTCGATACGGACCGCTTCCTGGTCTGCGCGGCGCGGCCAATGGGCCTGATTGCCGCGGGCGAAGACGGCACGGTGATCGACATCCACCAGCCGCTGCCCGCCGGCGTGTTGGGCGAGGTGCGGCTGCACCAGCAGATCTACCGGCGCCGCCCCGAGGTGCGCGGCATCGTGCGCTCCATGCCACCGGCGTTGATGGCCCTGGGCACGGCGCGCCGCACGCCGGCGGCACGCCACGGCATGGGTGCGTACTTCGGCGCCGACGCCGCCCTGTGGGACGACCCGCAACTGGTGCGCGACGACGAACGCGCCGCCGCCGTGGCCGACACGCTCGGCACGGGCGTGTCCATCGTGATGCGCGGCAACGGCGCGGTGGTGGCGGCCGATTCGCTGGTCAAGGCCACGGTGCTGACCTGGTACCTGGAGGACGCCGCCCGGCTCGAGCTGCAGGTGCTCGCCGCCGGTCTCGAAGCCGGCTCGGTGGTGTTGACCACCGCCGAGCGTCAGGCCCGCGCCACCGACAGCGGCGCCATCTTCGAACGCATGTGGCAGTTCATCACCGCCGGCGATCCCGAAAACTGACAACCGACCATTGATACGCAGGAGATAGAACAGGATGATTTCAAACTTCATAGGCGGGCAGTTCCGCGCCGGCAGCGGCGGCAAGAGCTTCCCCGACACCAACCCCGCCGACGGCAGCCTGATCGACCAGGTGAGCGAGGCCAGCCAGAGCGATGTACACGACGCCGTGCAGAGCGCCCGTGCCGCGCTCGATGGCCCGTGGGGCCGGCTCACGCTGGCCCAGCGCTGCGACATGCTGCATGCCGTGGCCGATGCGGTGGACCGGCGCGCCGACGACTTCATCGCCGCCGAGATCGCCGACACCGGCAAGCCCCACGCGCTGGCATCGCACCTCGACATCCCGCGCGGCGCGGCCAACTTCCGCGTGTTTGCCGACGTGGTGCGCAACGTGCCCACCGAGTGTTTCACCGGCCAGGCGCCCGACGGCAAACCGGTGCTCAACTACGCGCTGCGCCGGCCCAAGGGCGTGGTCGCCGTGGTCTGCCCCTGGAACCTGCCGCTGCTGCTGATGACCTGGAAGGTCGGCCCGGCACTGGCCTGCGGCAACACCGTGGTGGTGAAGCCCTCGGAAGAAACCCCGGCCACGGCCACGCTGCTGGGCGAGGTGATGAACCAGGTCGGCGTGCCGGCCGGCGTCTACAACGTGGTGCATGGCTTCGGCCCCGGTTCGGCCGGAGAATTCCTCACCACGCACCCCGGCGTGGACGCGATCACCTTCACCGGCGAAACCAGCACCGGCGCGGCAATCATGCGGGCCAGCGCGGGCGGCATCAAGCCGGTGTCGATGGAGCTGGGCGGCAAGAACCCGGCCATCGTGTTCGCCGACGCCAACCTCGACGTGGTGGCCGCCGGCCTGGCGCGTTCGGTGTTCGAGAACACCGGCCAGGTCTGCCTCGGCACCGAGCGGGTCTATGTGCAGCGCCCGGTGTTCGACGCCGTGGTGCAGCGCCTGGCCGAGACCGCCCGCGGCTTGCGCCCTGGCCGCCCCACCGATGCCGCCACCAACTTCGGCCCGCTGGTCTCGGCCAGCCACCAGGCCAAGGTGCTGGGCTACTACCAGCTGGCCCGCGATGAAGGCGCCCGGGTGGTCTGCGGCGGCGGCGTGCCGGCCATGCCGGACGCGCTGCGCGGCGGCGCCTGGATCGAGCCCACGGTGTGGACCGGCCTGGCCCACGGCTCGCGCACCGCGCGCGAGGAAATCTTCGGGCCCTGCTGCGCCGTGATCCCGTTCGACACCGAAGCCGAAGCGCTGACGCTGGCCAACGACACACCGTACGGCCTGGCGGCCTCGGTCTATACCCGCGACATCGACCGCGCGCACCGCTTCGCCTCGAAGCTGCGCGTCGGCCTGGTGTGGATCAACGCCTGGTTCGTGCGCGACCTGCGCACCCCGTTCGGCGGCTCGGGGCAGTCCGGCCTGGGCCGCGAGGGCGGCGTGCATTCACTCGAGTTCTACACCGAGCTGTCGAACGTGTGCATCAAGCTCGAACCCACCGACGCCGGAGCCGCCCACGCATGAACCCGCAAGACATCACCCAGGCCGCCGACGCGTTGTGGCAAGCCGCCCACGACGGCGAGGCCATCGCCCCGCTGCGCGAGCGTCATGCCGACATCGACGCCGATGCCGCCTATGCCATCCAGAATCTCAACACGCAGCGTCAGCTGCGCCAGGGCGCACGCCTGGTGGGCCGCAAGATCGGCCTGACCTCGAAGAGCGTGCAGCAGCAGCTCGGGGTGGACCAGCCCGACTACGGCGCGTTGTTTGCGCACATGGCCTACGGCGACGGCGAGCCCGTGCCCTGGCAGGCGCTGATGCAGCCCAAGATCGAAGCCGAGGTGGCCCTGGTGCTGGAACGCGACCTGCCCGAGCCCGGCGTCACCGTGGCCGAGATGATCCGCGCCGTGGCCTTCGCGCTGCCCGCGCTCGAGATCGTCGGCAGCCGCATCGCGCAGTGGAACATCCGCTTCGTCGACACCGTGGCCGACAACGCCTCCAGCAGCGCCTTCGTGCTGGGCAACACGCCGGTGCCGCTGGCCGGCATCGACCTGCGCCTGGCCGGCATGGTGATGGAATGCCGCGGCGAACAGGTGTCGCTCGGCGCGGGCGCGGCCTGCCTGGGCCATCCGCTGATCGCCGGCGTGTGGCTGGCCAACCGCATGGCCACGCTGGGCCAGGGCCTGAAGGCCGGCGACGTGATCCTGACCGGCGCACTCGGCCCGATGGTGCCGGTGCGCCCCGGACAAACCTACGAAGCCCGCATCGGCCAGCTCGGCTCGGTGCGCGCCGTGATCGGAGACCTCGCATGAACGCCCGCCTGTCCACACTGGTAGACCATTTTTCGGAGCGGCTCGACGAAGCCGCGCGCACCGGCCACGCCGTGCCGCAGTTCACAGAAGAAGAACGTTTCAACGTCGAAGAGGCCTATGCCATCCAGGCTGCATCCATCGCACGGCGGCTGCGCCGGGGCGAGCGCCGCACCGGCATGAAGATGGGTTTCACCAGCCGCGCCAAGATGGTCCAGATGGGTGTGCACGACATGATCTGGGGCCGCCTGACCGACGCCATGGCCGAAGCCGACGGCGGCACGGTGGCGCTTGACCGCTTCGTGCATCCGCGGGTCGAACCCGAGATCGCCTTTCTGCTGAAGAAGCCGCTGCCGGCCAACGTGAGCCTGGCCCAGGCCGCCGACGCGGTGCTGGCCATTGCCCCCGCGCTGGAGATCATCGACTCGCGGTACGACAACTTCCGCTTCTCGCTGACCGACGTGATCGCCGACAACGCCTCCTCGTCGGGCTACGTGATCGGCCCCTGGGCCGACCCGGCGCGCGACACCAGCAACCTCGGCCTGGTGCTGTCCATCGACGGCCTGCCGCGGCAGATCGGCAGCACCGCCGCCATCCTGGGCCACCCCCTGCGTTCCCTGGTGGCCGCGGCCCGGCTCAGCGCCGCCGCCGGCGAACCGCTGCAGGCCGGCTGGATCGTGATGGCCGGCGGCGCCACCGCGGCCGAGGCGCTGGCGCCGGGCCAGCATGTGCGCTGCGAAATGCAGGGGCTCGGCCATGTCGAGTTCCACGCCTGAAGACTTAACCGAAAGACCCACCATGCCACTCATCGAAGTCACTTTCATCGAAGGCCGCTCGCTGGCCGCCAAGGCCGCCCTGATCGGCGAACTCACCGAAGCCGCGATCCGCACGCTCGATGCGCCGCGCGATTCCGTGCGCGTGATCCTGCGCGAAGTGCCGGGCGCGCACTGGGGCGTCGGCGGCGTACCGAAGATCAGCCCGAACAAGACCGAAGGGGCGCCGGCATGAGCCCCAGGTCACACAAGCCGGGCAAGACCAAGGTCGCCATCATCGGCTCGGGCAACATCGGCACCGACCTGATGATCAAGATCCTGCGCCACGGTCAACACCTGGAGATGGGCGCGATGGTCGGCATCGACCCGGCCTCCGACGGCCTGGCGCGGGCCCGGCGCATGGGCGTCGCCACCACCGCCGAGGGCGTGCGCGGCCTGGCCGCCTTGCCGGTGTTCGACGCCATCGACATCGTGTTCGACGCCACCTCGGCCCAGGCCCACATCGCCAACGACGCGTTTCTGCGCAGCCTGCGCCCGGGCATCCGCTGCATCGACCTCACGCCCGCGGCCATCGGCCCGTACTGCGTGCCGGTGGTCAACCTGGACGCCCATGCCGATGCGCTCAACCTCAACATGGTGACCTGCGGCGGCCAGGCGACGATCCCGATCGTGCGCGCGGTGTCGCGTGTGGCCCCGGTGCATTACGCCGAGATCGTGGCCTCCATCGCCAGCAAGAGCGCCGGCCCCGGCACCCGCGCCAACATCGACGAGTTCACCGAGACCACCGCGCGCGCCATCGAACAGGTGGGCGGCGCGGCGCGCGGCAAGGCCATCATCGTGCTGAACCCGGCCGAGCCGCCGCTGGTGATGCGCGACACGGTCTACACCCTCTGCGGCCCAGGAGCCGACGAGACCGCCATTGCATCCAGCATCCACGCCATGGTGGAGGCCGTGCGCAGCTACGTGCCGGGTTACCGCCTGAAGCAGCAGGTGCAGTTCGACCGCGTGGAGGGGCTGAACCTGCCCGGCATCGGGCGCCTGTCGGGCCTCAAGACCACCGTGTTCCTGGAGGTGGAAGGCGCGGCCCATTACCTGCCGGCCTATTCCGGTAACCTGGACATCATGACCAGCGCCGCATTGGCCTGTGCCGAGCGCATGACCGAACACCTGGCTGCACGATCCCTTCCCCAGAGCGCCCAGCCGCTGTCACCCGCCGGAGCCGCAGCATGAACCCCAAGAAACTCTACATCAGCGACGTGACCCTGCGCGACGGCAGCCACGCCATCCGCCACCAGTACAGCGTCGAGCA
>JAQGMQ010000830.1 GCA_028292305.1 Rhodoferax sp. | reverse complement strand
CGGCGGCCCGCGGCGCACGGTGATGAACTTCAAGATGGACATCCAGGACGCGGGCGGCCTGCTCGGGCGCTTCGACATGAAGGACGTGTTCCGTCGCGGCAAGGGCCACATGGAGGGCCAGATCGCGTGGGTCGGCTCGCCGCTGTCTCTCGATTACCCGACGCTGGCCGGGCAGATCAACGTGAACGTGGAAAACGGGCAGTTCCTGAAGGCTGATCCGGGCATCGCCAAGCTGCTGGGCGTGCTGAGCCTGCAGACCCTGCCACGCCGGCTGACGCTCGACTTCCGCGACGTGTTCAGCGAGGGCTTCGCCTTCGACTTCATCCGCGGCGACGTGCACATCGACCAGGGCCTGGCCACCACCAACAACCTGCAGATGAAAGGCGTGAACGCCGCCGTGCTGATGGACGGCCGCGCCGACATCGCCCGTGAAACCCAGGACCTGCGCGTGGTGGTGATCCCCGAGATCAACGCCGGCACCGCCTCGCTGGTGGCCACGGTGATCAACCCGGCCATCGGCCTGGGCACGTTCCTGGCGCAGATGTTCCTGCGCAAGCCGCTGATGGAAGCGGCCACGCAGGAGTTTCATATCGACGGCGCCTGGGCCGACCCGAAAATCACCAAGATCGCCCGCAAGTCGATCCTGTCGCCGCTGCTGCCAGGGTCGTCCCCGTCGCCAGACGAAAAGACCGAGGCTCTGGGGCCGGTCAGAAATGGAGTTACCCGGTGAAAGTTGCCGCCATCCAGATGGTCTCTTCGACCGACCTGCAGACCAACCTCGACCAGGCGCGGGCCCTGTTGGCCCAGGCCGCCGAAGCCGGCGCCGAGCTGGCCGTGCTGCCCGAATACTTCTGCATCATGGGCCGGGTGGACACCGACAAGCTCAAGGTGCAGGAGGCGTTCGGCAGCGGCCCGATCCAGGATTTCCTGGCCCGCGCCGCCAGCGATCTCGGGCTGTGGATCGTGGGCGGCACGTTGCCGCTCAGCACGGCCGGCGAGCGTGTGCGCAATACCTCGCTGGCCTTCGACCCGGGCGGCGCCTGTGTGGCGCGCTACGACAAGATCCACCTGTTCCGCTTCGACAACGGCGTGGAGCGCTTCGACGAAGCCCGCGTGCTGGAGCGCGGCACCCAGCCGCAGATGTTCGAGCTGCCCTCGCGCGACGGCCGGCGCTGGCGCATCGGCATGAGCGTGTGTTACGACGTGCGCTTCGCCGAGCTTTACCGCGGCTATGCGGCCCAGGGCGCCGACCTCCTGCTGGTGCCCAGCGCCTTCACCCAGGCCACGGGCCTGGCCCACTGGGAGCTGCTGCTGCGCGCCCGCGCGGTGGAAAACCTGGCCTTCGTGGCGGCGCCGGCCCAAGGCGGCCTGCATGAAAACGGCCGCCGCACCTGGGGCCATTCGATGCTGGTCGACCCCTGGGGCCAGGTGCTGGCCGAACAGGCCGAAGGCGAAGCCGTGGTGGTGGCCGAACTCGACGCCAGCCGGCTCGAGGTGTGCCGCACCCAACTGCCCGCGCTGGGCCACCGCGTGCTGTGAACCTGGACCCGCAGGACCGCTCGGCCGGCATGCCGCGGCAGGAGGCCGCGCTCTGGCGGCGCCAGCTGCGCAGCCTGAACCGGCTGTGGCACCGCTGGTCGCTGTGGGGCTGGCTGAAGCTGCTGGTTGTGTCGGTGTTGGTCACGCTGGTGTGGCTGGCCGGCCGCTATGAGGCCAGCCAGGTGCAGAGCCGGCTGGAGAGCGATGCCGCCGAGGCCGCCAACGACATCCGCGCCGGCCTGGCCCGCAATGTGCAAAGCCTGCAGGCGCTGCATGCCGACGAACCGGGCGCCGCGGCCTGGTCCAAGGCCGCGGGCGATCTGATGCGCGAACGCCGCGAGCTGATGCGCATCGAGTGGCGCAACCCGTCACTGGCCATCGTGGCGCATGCCGACACACCTTACCGCAGCCCGGTTTTCGAAGTGCTCGGCCGCGAGAACGCACAGACCGACGTGGCCCTGGCCTGCGCCACGGCGCGGCGCTTCAACGGGCCCACCTATTCCACCAGTTTCTTCCTGCCGCAAAGCGACGGGCTGGGCCTGGAGATGATCGAGCTGTGCCTGCCGCTGGTGGCCACCGGCCGCATCACCGGCTACCTGGTCGCCACCTATTCGCTGCCCGGCATGCTGGCCGACATGGTGGGCCGCCAGCTCACCCGGGCGCAGGAGGTGTCGTTCGTGGAGGCCGACGGCACGCGGCTGGCGCTGCATGGCACGGCGCGGCGCGGCACCCGGGTGTTCACCGCGCAGCAGCTGCTCGACCTGCCCGGCAACACCATGGTGCTGCGCATGGACAGCTGGCATGGCGCGCCGGATGTGTTCCCCAACCTGATGACCGCACTGGTCACGCTGATGTCGATCGCGCTGGTGTCGGTGACGATCCTGCTGGTCAAGGACACCCGCCGCCGCCTGCGCGTGGAGCGCGATCTGGCCGATGCGCTGGCGTTTCGCAAGGCCATGGAAGACTCGCTGTTGACCGGCCTGCGCGCCCGCGACCTGGAAGGCCGCATCACCTACGTCAACCCGGCGTTCTGCCAGATGGTGGGCTTCGCGCCCGAGGAACTGTGGGGCCGCAGCGCGCCCGCGCCGTACTGGCCGCCCGAGCTGGCCGACGAATACCGCCAGCGCCAGACCCGGCGCCTGGCCGGCAACGTGCCGCCACGCGAAGGCTTCGAGTCGGTGTTCATGC
>JAQGMQ010000796.1 GCA_028292305.1 Rhodoferax sp. | reverse complement strand
AAAGGAGCATTAACATGCCCAAAATGAAGACCAAGAGCAGCGCGAAGAAGCGCTTCCGCGTCCGTCCAGGTGGCACCGTCAAGCGCGGTCAAGCCTTCAAACGTCACATCTTGACCAAGAAGACCACCAAGAATAAACGCCAGTTGCGTGGTGCTGTCGCTGTGCACGAGACCAATATGGGTCACGTCGCTCAGATGATGCCCGGCCGTGGCATTTAATTTAACGACGAACAAGGAGTAAATACATGCCTCGCGTCAAACGTGGTGTAACGGCTCGCGCCCGCCATAAAAAAGTTCTCGCCCTTGCAAAGGGTTTCCGCGGTCGCCGCGGTAATGTCTATCGCGTCGCCAAAGAAGCGGTGATGAAGGCTGGGCAATATGCCTACCGCGATCGCCGTACCAAGAAGCGCGTGTTCCGTCGCTTGTGGATTGCCCGTATCAACGCCGCAGCGCGTGAATGCGGTCTGACCTACAGCCAATTTGCCAACGGCCTCAAGAAGGCCGCCATCGAAATCGACCGCAAGATGCTGTCCGATATCGCTGTGCATGACAAAGCGGCTTTTGCCAGCATCGTGGAGCAAGTCAAGGCCAAGCTGGCTGCTTGATTTTCACGTTGGAACGCCATCTCTCGGGGTGGCTTCCTGTGCAAATAAAACAGGGCTAGGGCTTGCAGAAGCGCTAGCCCTTTTTTATTTGCAACGACCATTGGTGAAGCCGTTTCCCGGCTTCATTTCGTGACCCAAAAAAGAGATCCCGTATGAACGAGTTGGATGCCATCGCCCAAGCGGCCCAGGCAAGCTTCGCCCAAGCCGCCACGCCGGCCGATCTGGAAAACGCCAAGGCCCTGTACCTCGGCAAGTCCGGCAAGATCACCGAGCTGATGAAGGGCATGGGCGCGCTCAGCGTCGACGAGAAGAAGTCGCGCGGCGCCGCCATCAACATCGCCAAGCAGGCGATCGAGGCCGCGCTCACCGCGCGCCGCCAGGCCCTGGCCGATGCCGAACTCGAGCTCCAACTCAAGGCCGAAGCGCTCGACGTCTCGCTGCCCGGCCGCCAGCGTGGGCAGGGCGGCCTGCACCCCGTGTCGATCACGCTCGAACGCATCGAAGCCATCTTCGGTTCGATGGGTTTCGAGGTGGCGCAAGGCCCCGAGATCGAAACCGACTGGTTCAACTTCACCGCGCTCAACACGCCCGAAGACCACCCCGCGCGTTCGATGCACGACACCTTCTATGTCGAGGGCGGCACCGACACCGCCCCGAACCTGCTGCGCACCCACACCAGCCCGATGCAGATCCGCCACGCGGTGCAGCACGTCAAGAAACACCGCGCCGCCATCGACGCCGGCCAGGTCATGCCCGAAATCCGCGTGATCGCCCCGGGCCGCACCTACCGCGTCGACAGCGATGCCACCCACTCGCCGATGTTCCAACAGTTCGAATTCATGTGGATCGGCGAAAACGTTTCATTAAAGGATCTGAAGGTAGTCTTAACCGACTTCTGCCGCACCTTCTTCGAATCGGACGACCTGGTGCTGCGTTTCCGGCCCAGCTTCTTTCCGTTCACCGAGCCCAGCGCCGAGATCGACATCCAGTTCCAGAGCGGCCCGCTGGCCAGCCGCTGGCTCGAAGTGGCCGGCTCCGGCCAGGTGCACCCGAACGTGGTGCGGAACATGGGCCTCGACCCGGAGAAATACATCGGCTTCGCCTTCGGCATGGGGCCGGACCGGCTGACCATGCTGCGTTATGGCGTCAACGATCTGCGGCTGTTTTTTGACGGCGACATCCGTTTCCTGTCGCAATTCCAATAAGTTAAAAACGCCCCGAAGAAACGTCGGGCGCACGCGGTCCACCACACCGGCGCGCCCACGTTCTCCAGCAAAGAAGACACCATGCAATTCCCTGAATCCTGGCTCCGCGAATTCTGTAACCCGCCGCTCTCGACCGAACAACTGGCCGAGACGCTGACCATGGCCGGCCTCGAGGTCGAAGAGCTCAAGCCCGTTGCGCCGCCGTTCAGCAAGATCGTCGTCGGCGAAATCAAGGAGGCCGTGCAGCACCCGAATGCCGACCGCCTGCGCGTCTGCCAGGTCGACGTGGGCCAGGGCGGCGCGTTGCTCAACATCGTCTGCGGCGCGCCGAATGCGCGCGTCGGCATCCGCGTGCCGGTGGCCCTGGTCGGTGCCGAACTGCCGCCCGCGGACGATGCCAAGGACGGCAAGCCCTTCCTCATCAAGCTGGGCCAATTGCGCGGCGTTGAAAGCCAGGGCATGTTGTGCTCGGCGCGTGAACTGAAGCTGTCCGAAGACCACGGCGGCCTGCTGGAGCTGGCGGCCGACGCGCCGCTGGGCCAGGACATCCGCACCCATCTCGCGCTGGACGACACCTTGTTCACGCTCAAGCTCACGCCCAATCTGGCGCATTGCCTGAGCGTCTACGGCGTGGCCCGTGAAGTGGCCGCACTCACCGGTGCGCCACTGAAGCCGCAGGTCTTTTCGGCCGTGACGCCAAAGGTCGACGAGAAGCTGCCCGTGAAGATCAGCGCGCCCGATTTGTGTGGCCGGTTCTCGGGCCGCATCGTGCGCGGTGTCGACCCGAAGGCCAAGACACCGCAGTGGATGGTCGACCGCCTGGCCCGCTGCGGGCAACGCAGCGTCACGGCGCTGGTCGATATTTCGAACTACGTGATGTTCGAACTCGGCCGGCCTTCGCACATCTTCGACCTGGACAAGATCCACGGCGGGCTCGACGTGCGTTGGGGCCAGCCTGGCGAAACGCTCAAGCTGCTGAACGGCAGCACCGTCACCGTTGACGAAAAGGTCGGCGTGATCTCGGACGAACGCGAGGTCGAATCGCTCGCCGGCATCATGGGCGGCGACGCCACCGCTGTGTCCGACGACACGCGCAACATCTACGCCGAGGCCGCGTTCTGGTGGCCCAAGGCCATTGCCGGGCGTTCGCGCCGGTACAACTTCTCGACCGATGCCGGCCACCGGTTCGAGCGCGGTGTAGACCCTGGCAACACCGTCGAACACCTGGAACGCATCACCCAGCTGATCGTCGACATCTGCGGCGGCGCCGACACGGTCTGCGGCCCGATGGACGACGTGGTCGCCCAGTTGCCCAAGGCCGAGCCGGTGAACCTGCGCGTGGCGCGGGCCGCCAAGGTCATCGGCATGCCGCTGACGCAGGCGCAGTGTGTGGACGCGCTCACGCGGCTCGGCTTGCCGGTCACGCAGGGCGACGGTGTCATCACCGTCACGCCGCCGTCGTACCGCTTCGACATCACCATCGAGGAAGACCTGATCGAGGAAGTCGTGCGCATGGTTGGCTACAACCAGCTGCCCACCACGCCGCCACTGGCGCCGATCACCGCCAAGATCCGCACCGAGGCCCAGCGCAGCCCGTTTGCCGTGCGCCGCGCGTTGGCCGGCCTGGGCTACCAGGAAACCATCAACTTCAGCTTCGTCGAAGAGCGCTGGGAGCATGAGCTGGCCGGCAACCCCAACCCGATCAAGCTGCTGAACCCCATCGCCAGCCAGATGAGCGTGATGCGTTCGTCGCTGCTGGGTTCGCTGTTGCAGGTGCTGAAGTTCAACCTCGACCGCAAGGCCGAACGTGTGCGCGTGTTCGAACTCGGCCGCGTGTTCCTGCGCGACCCGTCGTCGACCAACACCGACACCACGGTTGCCGGTTTCCACCAGCCGATGCGGGTGGCCGGTGTGGCCTACGGCCGCGGCGATCTGCTGCAATGGGGCCGCAAAGATGCATCCGTCGACTTCTTCGACGTCAAGGGCGACATCGAAGCCTTGCTGGCGCCGCTGAAGCCCACGTTCGAAGCCGGTACACATCCGGCCATGCACCCGGGCCGCTGCGCCAAGGTGCTGCTGGACGGCCAGGCCATCGGCTTCGTCGGCGAGCTGCACCCCAAATGGCGCCAGGGCTATGAGCTGGCGCAGGCGCCGGTGCTGTTCGAACTCGAACTCGACGCGGTGCTGCAGCGGCCCGTGCCGTCGTTCACGGCCGTGGGCAAACACCAGGCAGTCGAGCGCGACATCGCCGTGATCGTGGCCGAGGGCGTGACCCATGCCGCGCTGATGGCCGCCGTGCACGCCGCGCCGACCCAGGGCCTGCTGCGCGGTGCCACGCTGTTCGACGTCTACCGTGCCAAGCCCGTGAAGGCCGGCGAGGTGGCGACGTCGGGCTGGCTGGCCGCCAATGAAAAAAGCCTGGCCGTGCGTTTGACGCTGAACAGCACCGACGCCACGCTGACCGATGCGCAGATCGAAACGTCGGTGCAGGCCGTGCTGGCCCAGTTGGCGCAAGATGTGGGCGCGCGGCTGCGGGCCTGATGGCCCCATTGCGTGGTCGCCAGATCGCCTTCACGGTAGCATCGCAAAAATAAATCGGAGTACGTCGTGGAAATATCGGTTGAAAGTCTGGAAACGCCCGCGCTGACCAAGGCGCAGTTGGACGATCTGCTGTTCGAGCAGATCGGGCTGAACAAGCGCGAGTCGAAAGACATGGTCGACGCGTAGATAGGAAGAGCACACG
>JAQGMQ010000764.1 GCA_028292305.1 Rhodoferax sp. | reverse complement strand
CTTGAGCTGAAAAATGATCTGAGATTCGCCCGGTTTGGAATAGCTGCGGATGCGGTCGGCATAGGGCACTTCCTGCAGCGTGCGCTCCAGCTTGTCGGTCACCTGCTCGGCCACCTGCTGGGCGGTGGCGCCGGGCCAGTAGGTGCGCACCACCATCACGCGAAAGGTGAATGGCGGGTCTTCGTCCTGCCCCAGCTGGAAGTAGGCGGCGAAGCCCATGAGCATCAGCACCACCATCAGGTAACGCGTCAGTGCCGGGTGGTCCAGCGCCCATTTCGAAAGGTTGAAGCCCTTCGGCTCCGCGTCGGCCACGGGCGTGTGTTCAGTTTGGCTCATCGACGGCTCACTTCGCGGCCGATGTGGATGGGGCCGCGGGTGCCGCCGCAGCCGGTGCCGCAATTGCCGCCGCGGAAGCCGCCGCCAAGGGCGAGGGCGTCCCCTTCTCCTGGTAGATCCGCACCTTCTGGCCCGGTGACAACACATGCACGCCCGCCGTCACCACCAGCATGCCCGGCGTCAGGCCGGAGCCGATCACCGCATCGTTGCCATCGGCCGTGGCCACCACCACCGGCTGCGAGCGCACCGTCATCGTCGAAGGCTCGAGCACCCACACCGCGGTGCTGGTCACGTTCGTATTGCCTTCCTGGCGCAGCGCGCTGGTCGGCAGCTTGATGACCGGCATGCCTTCGTGGCTCAGCGCCTTGGGCAGCACGGTCACGGTGGTGCCGAGCGACGGCGCGTCTGGCCCGTCGATCGCCACCTTGACCTGGAACGTGCGCGTCACCGGGTCGGCGCTGGCTGCCACCTCGCGCACCGTGCCCGAGAGCACCGTGTTCGACGCCCAAAGCCGTACCTCAACGGGCGAGCCTACCGTTGCGGCGGCCACCTTGTCCTCGGGCACGGTGAACACCACGTCGCGCGGCCCGTCCTGGGCGATGCGCAGCACCGTCATGCCGGCGGACACCACCTGGCCCGGCTCGGCCTCGATGGCGGTGACGACGCCGGCCACATCGGCCACCAGCCGCGTGTAGGCCGCCTGGTTGCCCTGCGACGACGACTGTGCCTTGGCCTGGTCGAATTGCGCCTGGGCCGCCTTGAAGGTGCTGTCGCGGCGCTCCAGCTCGGCACCGCTGATGAAGTTCTGGTCGCGCAATTCCTTGTAGCGCTTGTAATCGGCCGCGGCCAGGTCGCGGTTGGTCACGGCAGCCGCCACCTGCGCCTGTGCGGCGTCGTTGGCGAGCCGGTAATCCTGCGGGTCGAGCTGGGCCAGCACCTGGCCTACCTTGACGCGCGCTCCCAGCTCGGCCTGCCGGCGCACCATCTTGCCCGCCACGCGAAAGCCCAACCGCGACTCGACCCGCGCCCGCACTTCGCCAGCGAATTCAAGACGTGTCTGCAGCGTGCTGGTCGCCACGGCCTGCACTTTCACGGAGCGGATCGGCTCGGCTTCGGGCGCCGGCTTGGTGCAGCCTGCCATCAGCAAGGCGGCAGCAAGGCCGCCGGCCAGGCACGCCTTCGACAGGCGGGCACTTGCAAGCAGACGGACGCGTCCGGAGATACGTAGACGACTACGCGGTATTTTTTTTGACATGGCTGGCCTGCTGAAAACGACGGAGTAACTGTACAGATAAGCACATATCTGTACAACTGGTTACTGCGCCCGGATGACTTCTGTTTTTTTCCGGAAGGTGGGCCCGCGCCTTGCCAAGCGACAATGCGGCCCGTGAATGCCTCCTCCTCGACCCAAAATGCTACCCGACAAACCGTAGAGCACTACGAAAATTTTCCGGTCGCATCGTGGCTTTGCCCCCCTGCCCTGCGCCCGCCGATCGCCGCCATCTACCACTTCGCGCGCACTGCCGACGACATCGCCGACGAGGGCGATGCCACCGCAGCCGAGCGCCTGACCGATCTTTCGGCATTCAAGTCGGACCTGGACGCGGTTGCCGCAGGCCGCACCGCTTCACCGCGCTGGCCGCAGGTGTTCACGCCGCTGGCCCGCGAGATGGCCGCATTCTCGTTGCCCCAACGCCTGTTGTCGGACCTGCTCAGCGCCTTCGTGCAGGATGTGCATAAGACCCAAAACGGCCAGGGCTATGCAGACCGCGCAGAGTTGCTCGACTATTGCCAGCGCTCCGCGGCCCCGGTCGGCCGGCTGCTGCTGCACCTGTACGGCGTGCACGATGCGCCGTCGCTCACCCGCAGCGACGCCATCTGCAACGCGCTGCAACTGATCAACTTTTGGCAGGACCTGAGCCTGGACCTGCCCCGTGGCCGTTATTACCTGCCGGAAGACCGCTGCCGGCATCACGGCATCGGCCGCGAGGCGTTGTTGGCGCGCGACGCGACACTGGCCACCACGGCGGCCACCCAGGCCGCGGCACGTCGCCTGATCGCCGAACAGGTGCAATGGAGCCGCGCGCTCATGCAGCAAGGCGCGCCGCTGGTGCACACCGTGCCAGGTCGCGCCGGCTGGGAACTGCGCCTGGTGGTGCAAGGCGGCCTGCGCATCCTCGACAAGATCGAGGCCATGGATTTCGCGACGCTTGAAAAGCGCCCCCGCGTTGGCGGTTGGGACGCTCCGCTGATGCTGGCACGCGCCTTCAGAATGTAACAATCACTACCAATGACCCCCGAGCAGTACGTCCAGCAAAAAGCCGCCGCTTCCGGCAGCAGTTTCTATTACGCCTTCCTGTTTCTGCCGAAGCCGCGCCGCGCCGCCATCACCGCGTTTTATGCGTTCTGCCGCGAGGTCGATGACGTCGTCGACGAAGTCACCGACCCCGGCGTGGCGCAGACCAAGCTGGCCTGGTGGAAAGTCGAAGTCGCCCAGGCCTATGCCGGCAAGCCCACGCACCCGGTGCTGCAGGCGCTGATGCCATTGGCCGGCGACTACGGGATCACCCAGCCGCACCTGCAGGCCATCATCGACGGCTGCCAGATGGACCTGGAGCAAACGCGCTACCTCGACTTCCCAGGCCTGCAGCGCTACTGCCACCTGGTGGCAGGCGTGGTCGGCGAAGTCTCGGCGCGCATCTTCGGCCAGACCCAGCCGGTGACCACCGAATACGCGCACAAGCTCGGCCTGGCCTTCCAGCTCACCAACATCATCCGCGACGTGGGCGAAGACGCGCTGATGGGCCGCATCTACCTGCCGGTGAACGAGCTGCAGCAGTTCGACGTCAAGGCCCATGAAATCCTGAAGCGAACGTACTCGGACCGTTTCGTCACGCTCATGAAGTTCCAGGCCGACCGCGCCCACCGCTTGTACGACGAGGCCATGGCGCTGTTGCCCGCCGAAGACCGCCGCGCTCAGAAACCCGGCCTGATGATGGCCAGCATCTACCGCACCTTGCTGCGCGAGATCGAGCGCGACAACTTCCAGGTACTGCACCAGCGCAACAGCCTCACGCCGATCCGAAAACTCTGGCTGGCCTGGAAAGTCCAGGCGCTGGGCCGCGCATGAACGCCGCGGATTGCAGCCGCGGCAACAGGCCGTGAAGGTCGCCATCGCCGGCGCCGGCTGGGGCGGCCTGACAGCCGCCGTGGAGGCCACGCGCGCCGGCCACGACGTTGTCGTTTTCGAAGCCGCGCGCACGCTGGGCGGCCGCGCCAGGGCACTCAAACACACCATGCCGGGCGGCGCGCCGCTGTTGCTCGACAACGGCCAGCACATCCTGATCGGGGCCTATGCCGAGACCCTGCGGCTGATGCGCGAAGTCGGCGTGCAGCCAGACGACGCGCTGCTCCGCCTGCCGCTGACGTTGCGGTTTCCAGACGGCACCGGCCTCGCCTGCCCCGACTGGCCGGCGCCGTTCGACGGCCTGGCCGGCATCCTCGGTGCGCGCGGGTGGACGTGGCGCGACAAATTTTCGCTGCTGCGCGGCGCAGCCTCCTGGCAACGCGCACAGTTTCGCTGCGCCCCCGCGCAGACCGTGAGCGGGCTGTGCGCCGGTCTCACACCCCGCGTCATGGCCGAACTCATCGAACCCCTGTGCGCCTCGGCACTGAATACGGCCGCTGCCGTAGCCAGCGGCGAAGTGTTCCTGCGGGTCATCCAGGACTCGCTGCTGGGCCCGCGCGGTGGCTCGAACCTGCTGCTGCCGCGTATCGACCTGGGCGAACTCTTCCCCGTGCCCGCGGCGACCTGGCTGGCCGCCCGCGGCACAGCGGTGCGGCTGGGCTCGCGCGTCCAGACCCTGCTGCGCGAAGGCAGCCGCTGGCGCGTGGAGGGCGAAAGTTTCAGCGAAGCCTTCGACGCCGTCGTCCTGGCCTGCCCTTCCTGGGAGGCCGCGCGCCTGGTGCGGCAAATGGACATCGCCGAGGCATCGGCCTGGCTGGCGCGGGTGGACGGGCTGGCGTTCGAGGCCATTACCACGGTGTACGCCACCAGCGCCACCCGGTTGGCGCGGCCGATGCTGGCGCTGCGCTCCGGGCCGGGAGCGCCGGCCCAGTTCGTCTTCGACCGTCGCCATTTCAGCCCGGCCGGCGGCGCGGTGCTGGCCTTCGTGGTCAGTGTCAGCCAGGGCGAACGTGAAACCATTGAACGGCAGGTGCTGGACCAGGGCCGCGCACAGCTCGGCATCCATGATCTGCAGGCGCTGCAGACCGTGGTCGAGAAACGCGCCACCTTCGCCTGCACGCCGGGACTGCGCCGTCCTGACCAGGCGATTGCACCAGGTCTCGGCGGTTTGCTGGCCTGCGGCGAATACGTGGCCGGGCCTTATCCAGGCACCATTGAAGGCGCGGTGCGCAGCGGCGTCGCTGCAGCCGCGGCGCTTTCCGCCTGGACACCGCCGTTGCCTGCCGAACAGGCGGCGCTGGCGCAGACCCGCTCAGAGCCGGTCTGACGCAGCCTCGGGGCTGCCGGCGTCCTGAAACATGGCGCTCAGCTCGGCCAGGCTGGCGATCTCGGCATGCGGTTGCTGTTCCTGCATCAA
>JAQGMQ010000744.1 GCA_028292305.1 Rhodoferax sp. | reverse complement strand
CCAAGTCCACCGCGTCTTCTTCCAAGACCATCGAGTGGGAAGACGGCAACACCTACCCGGTCATCGACGTCGAAATCTCCTCGGAGTCCCACCCGTTCTACACGGGCAAGCAGCGCATCATGGACTCTGCAGGCCGCGTCGAGCGCTTCAACGCTCGCTTCAAGGGCTTCGGCGGCAAGAAGTAATCAACTTCACCTCCAAGCTTCTGTGAAAGCCCGCACCCGCCGTACTGTCGGTGGCTGCGGGCTTTTGCGTTTTCCGGCAGGATGGAAACCATGACTTCCAGAATGGCCTTCCGACATGGCGAACCCCGGCTCCATGGCGAATACAAGGTCCCCGGCGGAAAACTCGTAGTCGTCGACCTCGACGTCGTGGACGGTCGGTTCGCGAACGTCTCACTCAGCGGCGACTTCTTCCTGGAACCGGACGAGGCCCTGATGGACATCAACCGGGCGCTCACGGGCCTTCCGGAAAGCTCGACGCCGGCCGAGATTTCCGCTGCTGTCTCCGCCGCCCTGCCTGCCGACTCGGTCCTGTTCGGCTTTTCCGCCGACGCCGTCGCTGTTGCTGTCCGCAGGGCGCTGTCCAAGGCCAGCGGGTGGGCGGACCACCAGTGGGAGGTCATCCCGCCGTCGGTCCTTCCCACGCACCTCAACGTAGCGCTGGATGAGGTCCTCACGGAGCAGGTCGGGGCCGGACTACGCAACCCCACCCTGCGCTTCTGGGACTGGGAAGAGCCGTCGGTGGTGATCGGTAGCTTCCAGTCTTTCCGCAACGAAGTGGATCCCGACGGCGTCGCGCGCCACGGTATCACGGTGGTTCGCCGCATCAGCGGCGGGGGAGCCATGTTCATGGAGGCCGGAAACTGCATCACCTATTCGCTCTATGTGCCACAGAGCCTGGTGGATGGCATCAGCTTTGCCGACTCCTACGCGTTCCTGGACGCGTGGGTCATGGCTGCCCTGGAAAAGCTGGGCATTACCGCGTTCTACGTCCCGCTCAATGACATCGCAACCGAGCAAGGCAAGATCGGCGGTGCGGCGCAAAAGCGCCTCGCCAACGGCGGCATGCTGCACCACGTCACCATGAGCTATGACATCGACGCCGACAAGATGGTCGAGGTCCTGCGCATCGGCAAGGAAAAGCTTTCCGACAAGGGCACCCGGAGTGCAAAGAAACGCGTGGATCCACTCCGCCGGCAAACCGGCTTGGCGCGGACCGAAATCATCAAAGCCATGCAGGAGGTCTTCACGGAGCGCTACGGCGCCACGGAGTCCCGCATCACCGACGCCGAATTGGCAACAGCCCGGGAGCGGGTGCAGTCAAAGTTCGGTACCGAAGAATGGCTGCACCGTGTTCCTTAATGGCCTGCGTACCCTGATAACTTCACTTGCCCGGGAGCGGCATCGGGTGGGACTGCAAGGACCCCGGTGCCGTCCGGAAGTTCCATGGTTTTCCACCCTTCCGGTGCCGGTGCCGCCTTGAACTACGCGAACGGCGCTTCGGCGGACTGAACGGTGCGGGAATCCGGCCTTTGAACAGCGGAACTGCAAGCTGCGACGGCCATCATCGCAATAGCCGTGCCCAAGGAGAGCCCGGCGAACCGCGTTGCCGCGAACAGGGTTGTTCTGGGGCGAGGGGGCGCGCTACCGGTTTCCATCGCCGTCGTCCGGTCCGCGGTTGTCGTCGCCGTCGCGGTCGCCGCCGTTAGGGTGTCGTGGGGGCGGCGGAACCATGTGGGTTGGCGCCGGTGCCCGAGGGCCGGATCTAAAGACGATGCGGGCGATCCCCAGGTTCAAGGCCAGCTCGTCAACGCCGGATCGCCGGCTCCTGCGTCAGCCCTGCTGCAGAGCTCCGGCTTCTTGCTGCGAAGCACCGGCGGCTTGGGCCGTCAGGGCGCGGAACAAGTGGCTGCGCTGCTCGATGACGATGCGCCGGAGCGCACGCGGAGATGCCGTATGGGCGCTAAGCCAATCGTCCGTGCGCCGAAGCACCGGATGATCTTCCGGAGCCGTGCCGGCCTGCAGATCCTGGGCTGAGGGGAACAGGCCCCGCACAATCCGGCCCGCTATCTCGATGCTCCGGGACTGCCAGACATACTCCAGGCAGTCGAAGTACGGCTCCGTGAAGTTGTCCAGGAGCCCGGACGGGGCGAGGGAGAAACCTGCGATTGTTGCGCTCAGAATCTCGTTGGAGAGCCCGGCGTCGTTGACTGCGGCATGCCATGCGGCGACTTCGGGGTCGAGGGCTACAAGAAATTCGTGTTCAACGAATACCTGGCGTTGAACCAGCTCACCGCCGACCAGTTGGTTGAATTGATGACAAGCGTCGGCTTCCGCGTCGTGCGGCAGGAGCGCCGCCGGATGGAACTCGACATCCCGGAGGCGCTGCAGGGGCGGTTCGCTTCCGACGACCTGCTGACCAACGAAATTTTCCTGCTGCTCGGCAAGTAGACAGCGGCCAGGCATGCCGTACCTGGGGCGTTATCTCGGCCGCGGCCAGAGTCGTTTGTCGAGTGCGCGCCAGATGGTGCCGATGCTCGCCGTCCGCTTGCGCTGTATCCGCTGCCGCTGCCGCCAGGCACCCGGCAAACCCTTCAGCGCGGCCCACTTGGCGCGGGCCACGGTGCCCATCTGACCGCGCAGCGAGAAGGCCGCCAACGCGGCCAGGTTGACCGCCACGTGCAGTGGCAGCAAGAGCCAGAACAGCCAGCCCGGCATGTTCTTGACATAGGTCCACACCAGGTTCCGGTGGCCATGAAAAACCGCGAAGTCGCTGCGCCCGCCACCGGACGTGGCGCCACCCACGTGTTCGACCACCGCGTCCGGCACGTAGCGCGCGGTGTGTCCGGCCAGCCGCAGGCGAAAGCCGAGGTCGACGTCTTCCATGTAGCAGAAATAGCTTTCGTCGAAGCCGCCCACCTCGTCCAGCGCCGCGCGCCGGTACAGCGCGGCGGCGGCGCAGGGCGCAAAGATCTCGCGCGCGACCAAATGGCTTTGGTCCTGCGGCACACCATGCGCCTCGCGCCAGGCCGTGCCGCTCAGATGGTAGGTGTCGCCAATGCCATCGAGCTTCGCCGTGTCACCCCAACATAATTGGCGCGATCCGAAAGAGGCCGCCTGCGGATAGGCCGCCGCCGCCGCCAGCAAACGCTCGAGCCAGTCGGGCGCGGGGAAGGCATCGGGGTTCAATAGCACCACGTACCGCGAGGCACCGCGTGCAATGGCGTGGTTGTTGCCGGCCGCAAAACCGAGGTTGTCCGGCATGCGCAGGACGGTCATTCGGTCCCAGGGTTCGAGCTGCGCAATGGAGTGGTCGGTACTGGCGTTGTCGACCACGATCACCTCGTCGGGCAGCACGGTTTGCGCGCGCACGTGCTGCAAGCACTTCCGCAGCAGGTCGCCGCCATTCCAGTTGACGACGACGAGGCTGACCTCAGGCATGCACGGGGCTGGCAACCTGACCCTGGTGCAACGCCAGGCGGCCGCTGGCGTCATTGCGGGTGACCACGCGCCGGCGAATGTCGAAGCTGCAGTGCAGGATCTTCTTCACACGCCAGGTGGTGTCTTCCAGCGACAGGCCCGGGCTGAAGAACGGGTCGCCTTCGGCCAACAGCGTTGCCCAGCGCGCGCGGAACAGCGCCGAATCTTCGGGGTGCGGATCAACGGCGTCCAGCGTCTTGCCGCGCGTGAACGACTCGTGGTGGATCAGGCTCGCCTGCGGGCAGTACAGGATGCGCCATCCCTTGGCGCCAGCGCGCAGGCACAGGTCGATGTCGCCAAAGCCCACAGCCAGCGCCTCGTCGAAGCCATCGATCTCGGCGAACACTTCAGCGCGTACCAGCAGGCAGGCCGCTGTGACGGCGGAGACCTCATGCGTCACGACCAACCGGTCGATGTAGTAGGGGTTGAGGCCGGTCGGCGGCATCGCCAGAAACTTGCCGTAGTGCTCGGCACTGCCGAACGCGCCTATGCACACACCCGCGTGCTGGATATGGGTGCGGTCCGGGTACAGCAGCTCGGCTCCGACCATGCCCACGGAGGGCTGTTGCGCCAAAACGAGCATGCGGTCCAGCCAGCCCGGTTTGTAGGCTTCGATGTCGTTGTTGCAGAACAGGTAGTGCGTGTACGGCTGCGCCAATTGAGCGACGGCCCAATTGTTGATGGCTGAAAAATTGAACGGGCCTGCATACCGCAGCAGGGTGACCTGCGACGCGATCGACGCAAAATAGGCCAGGCTGTCCGGGTCGGTCGACGCGTGGTCGATCACCACGATGTCATAGGCCACGTTGGACACGGTGGCATGGATGCTGTCGATGCATTGCTTCAGCAACTCGCCATGGTTCTTGGTGGGAATGACGATGGCCACCCTGGCCTCACGGGGCGCGTATTGTGGGTCGAAGAAATTGAAGCCATAGCCACTTTCCACTTTGGCAACAACCTGCGAACGGTCCAGGTGGCGCTGGATGGCTGCCGTCGACACGGCCATCACCTCGTTCACCTTCTGGTGCCCGGCCGAACTTGCATGGATGCGCCAGCGGTACAAAATTTCGGGCAGGTGCACGATCACGCGCGCCTTCTCGCTGGCGCGCAAGATGAGGTCGTAGTCCTGCGAAATCTTCAGCGTTTCATCGAAACCGCCGAGTTGCCGCAGCAGACCGGTACGGAACCCCACCATGTGCACGATGTAAGGGTGGCCGCGCAGAAACTCGGCGGAGAAGGCGGGCCGGTAGATGTAGTTCAGCACCATCTTGCCGTCGTGCGACATCAGCGCTTCGTCCGAATACAGCATGTCCGGATCGTCCTGGGCCACGGATTCGGCAACGCGGAACAAGGCTTGTTCTTCGAGCAGGTCGTCGTGGTCGAGCAGCACCGTAAAGGCGCCGGTGGCCATCGCCAGCGCGCGGTTGGATGCATGCGACACACCGCGGTTGGTGTCCGCGAAATACAGCTTGATGCGCTTGTCGTTCGCCGCGTGGCGCTCCAGGATCTTGCGCACATGCGGCTGGCTCGAGCCGTCGTCGGCCACGCACAATTCCCAGTTGGGGTACAGCTGCTCCTGTACCGAGCGCAGCATCGCCTTGAGCATCCAGGCGGGCGTGTTGTAGGTCGGTACGACCACCGAAATGGTGACCGGCGCGCCGTCTTCCTGGATGCGCTGCACGATGCGGGGGCGCACGTTCAGCTTGAAATTGCGGCGGTACAACGTCCAGGCATACGGGCCTGCGCCGTTGGCCACGCTGAGCAATGCACCTTTGAGCGAGTGCAGTCCGCCAGTCCTGAAAGCCTGAGCAAGTCTTCGCAGGTTGACCGGCAGTGCCGGACGGTCTTGCAGGAGATACACCACGCTTCGCGCCAGAAGCTTCGATTTACGCACGAAGGTGTGCAGGGTCGATGGGGAAGTGGGCAAGCTGGATACTCCGGACAAAAATCAGTACAACGGGAAAAGCTGGGCGTGCGCCGCCCGGTTTGAACTCAATGGCCGAGCGCGATGGCCACCGGCACCGGTTGTTCGGCTGGCGCGCTCGGCGTCAGGCCCAGCAGGTATTCATCGTCATAGGACCATTCGCGCACGATCACGTCAGCACTGCTGGCGACCAGGGGGTTGGGCGCCTCGGGCGATTGGCAGGTCATGAAATGCCGCACGCGGATGTCTTCGAAGAAGGTTACCCAGTCGGCAGCCGCCATGTCCCACGGCCTGATCCACGTCCATGCGCGACCGGCGAGCCGTTCTTCGAAAGCGCCCAGGTTGGGGGCGACGACCGGCAGGCCGGCCTTCAGGCAGGCGCTGAGCGTGTAGCTGTAGGTCTCGGGCCACTGCGCCGGAAACCAGACGATGTCGGGCTTCAGCATGTCGAGCAGCGGTTGCAGGTCTTGCTCGGCATACGGTCCATGCACCGTCAGGCTCGCATGTGGCTGGGTCCTGAGCACCCGGTAGGCATAACCCGCGAGATGAAATTCAAGGGGCGCCTTGGTCTGCGCAGCGGCCACCGCGGCGGCCTCCAGCGCATCCGCACCCTTGATGTGGCTCAGCGCGCCGACGACAAGAATCCGCAGGGGCACGCGCTCAGGCAAAGGCAACGGCGCGGGCACCGGCACAGACGCAAGCGCCGGCATGTCGGTGTGCGGCGCCAGGCGGATGTCTGCCAGCGGGATGTAGCGTGCGAATCGGCGCGCAGCGTCGCGGCTCGGCACCAGCACATGGCGCGCATCAGCCACGAAGCGGCCATTGCGCTGGCGCCAGGTGTCGATGTCGGTGTTGTGCGACGTGGGCTTGACATGCAGGCAGGAC
Organism: Rhodoferax sp.; assembly: GCA_028292305.1. GTDB lineage: Bacteria > Pseudomonadota > Gammaproteobacteria > Burkholderiales > Burkholderiaceae_C > Rhodoferax_B. The sequence goes on along the minus strand of JAQGMQ010000744.1, from coordinate 3,043 downwards.
CGGCATTGCTCAACGCCCTGTTCGCCGCAATAGCTATTCGTGGGGCCGGTCAGGGACACCTGCGGGCACACGGTGTAGTAGTCGTGGGCGCTGAAGTCATAGGCCACACCCAGCAGGCCGGGCAAGGCCATCACGGCGTTGTCGTGGCCGATCAGGTGGTGGAAATGGACGTGCGCCACGCCGATGCGGCGCAGCAGGTTCACCAGGTTTTCCTGCTCGGCGGGCCAGGGGAAGAGGGCTTCGAATCCCTCTCGCGCATCCAGCCATTTCACTTGCACGTCACCATTCGGCAGCGGCACCAGCGACAGGTTGATGGCCCGCGGCGCCAGGTGCTCCGCCAGTTCCTTCACGTGCCGTGCGGTGCCTCCGCCCAGGTTGTGCAACACCGTGAGCACCCTCGGCTTTTCCGATGCGCGCAAACGTGCCAGGTCGACCTGGTGGCGGAAGTGCCGCACCGGGTCGGCCGCGACGAATGCGTGGACTGCCGGTTCATAGCCGGGGTGCAGCCGGCGCAGGGTTTCCATGGCGGCGCGTTCGCGCTCGTTTTTGCTGGCACCGAAGCTGACCCCGCCCGCATGCCGCACAAAGGTGTCCAGCGCATGCAGGTTGCGCCAACCGGCGGCCGACGCACGCAGGCAGAAATCGTTTTCTTCGCCGTAACCCTTGCCGAAATTTTCCACGTCGAACAGGCCGACATCGGCCAGGCAATCGCGGCGGATGAACATGCAAAAGCCGATGCCGGTCGGCACGTCCACCACTTCGCCCCGGTTGGCCGCGGAGAAAAGTTTGTCCAGGCTGGCCGTGTCTTGTCCGTCGGGCAACTCGTTCGCTTCGCAAAATCGCGGGTAGCTGCAGATGGTGGCGTTGTTGGAGAAAGGTGTGACCGTCGCCACGCGGCCGTTGGTGTAGGCGGCGCCCACGAGCCGGTCGAGCCAGTCATTGGCGACTTCCGCATCGCTGTTGAGCAGCACCACGTCGTGGCCGTCGTTGAGCTGCATGCCGCGGTTGACGGTGGCCACAAAGCCCAGGTTCAACGCGTTTTCAAGCAGCGTGATGCGCGGGTCGGCGGCGGCCGTCTCGCGCAGCCAGGCCGAGACCTCGGGCTCCGGGCTGCAGTCGTTGATGACGATCAGGCGCCAAGGCGTTTTTTGCGCATGCGCCAGGACCGAGCGGATGCAGCGCTGCGTGTCGCCCAGCCCGCGGTAGACCGGCACGATCACATCCACCGGCCGCGTGGCCGAGGCGGCGGTCGCCGAAGCAGCGGACTGCGGCTGGGCCGGCTTGGCCACGGAGGCTGACTCCGCCACCGGAGGCGCTTTGCGCAGCCGGGCAAACAACCATATCTTGGCCTTGACGACGCGCCGGGTCAGGCGGAAAAGCCTGGATCTTTCCAGGGCTTGCAGGTGCTGCCGCAGGATGTCGCGTTCGTGCGTGACGGTACGCATGTCCGCATCGAGCGCCAGCCGGTCCCGCACCATGACAGTCTTTTGGTCGAGCAGGCCGCGGCTTTGCCGAAGCAGCGTTTCCTGGCTCTTCAACAGCAGTTGCACATGCGCTTCCGCCGCTGCCGTCTTGGCCGCGCCCGCCGACAATGCGGTCATGCGCAATTCGAGTTGCTCGAGCTGCGCCGTCGAGCCGACCCGTAGCTCCTGGAGTGCGGCCTCATGCTCGGTTCGCGCCTGCTGCAACTCCGTCTGGTACTGCTCTCGCTCTTTCAGCTGTTGCGCACGGTGTTGTGCCATCAGCTCCCGCACGTCGTCGGAGAGGGCCAGAAAATCTGCCGACATCGGCCAGCCGAGTTCCACCTCCAGTACACCGCCTTCGGCCTGGGTCAACACACTCGCGACCGGGAGTTCGATCCACGGGTCGTCGCCATACAGCAGCGCCAGGCCGCTGCTGGCGTCCAGCCGGGGGCCGTGCAGCAAGAGGTCGTGGCTAGCGCAGCCGTGCAGTGCGGCGAAGCCGTCCGTCGCCATCGACCAGCGCCAAAGCGCTTGGCCATCTGCGGCCGTCAGCGTGATGGTGTGCAGGTGCAAAAAGCCTGGCCGGTCGGCAGGGTCGAAGCGCAGGCTGGAAAATGCCGTGCCTGCAGGAAGTTGAAATCGCAGAACCTGCTTTTCGTCGCCCACGATGCCGGTCGCCCTGAGCTTGCGGTCTTCGGCGTAGCCGCTCTCACTGCCAAGGTACAAGTAGGCTGTGAACAGCGCGTGCGCCTTGGCGTCCAGCGGCGCGGGCAGTGGCGCGTGGGCCATTTGTGGTCGGGCGCGGACGATGAACTGGTACGTCAGTGCGTCGGGCAGACCCAGCAGGTAACGCGCCACCGTCGGCGGCAACTGGTCGAACCGGGTATTGAATTCCGACTCGGGCAATGCGCGCTGGATGGTGTCGAGCGCCTGGATGCCCCAGCCCTCCGTCTCGAGGAACCTGCCCAGCGATTGCCGGGTGAAAAAACGCAGATGGGTCCGGTCGAGCAGGCCTTCTTCACGGTAGGTGAATTCACCCTGCAGCAACTCGGCGATCAGCCCTGCGTAACCGGCATTGGGAATCGAGATCAGCACCTCGCCCATCGGGGTCAACAGCGGTCGACATGCGGCCAGCGTGCGCTCCGGTGCGGTGAGGTGCTCCAGCACGTCGGCACAGACGATGTAGTCGTATGCGGCGCCGGCAAACAGCTCGGAGACGTCGCAACTGTCGAGGTTGGCCACTTCCACCCGGCGGTAGAAGGGTTGCGCCAGGGCGGCTTCTGCGTTGTTGAGGGTCACGCCGTCCACCACACAGCCGCGTTGTTCCAGCAAATGACGCCCGAGTGCGCCGCTGCCGCAGCCCAGGTCAAGTACCTGCGACCCGGGCTTCACCAGGTCGGCAAGTGCAGAGAGAGAAGTGTGTTCCTGGGCGTGTATTTCACGCGAATAAACGTGGAGCGAGTCAGTCCGGAGATTCATCCCGCAATTATGACGGCTGTGTATTGGTCCAGTTTGCCCTGGCGGGGCCGCGGAAGACGGGTGCGCGCCGCGTGTTTTTGAGCGCTGACGGCAGGCCATAG
>JAQGMQ010000740.1 GCA_028292305.1 Rhodoferax sp. | reverse complement strand
TTCTCGGCCTGCTCAACCTCTTGTTTGTCCGGTGTCATACGCTTCTCCAGCGACCAAAATGACAGATTGTCGACGGCGGTTGGAGCGGCGTGTGTCAGCCAAGTACCCCGGTGGGGCGTCGGCCAGTGTCGATTCTTGAAAAGATGAGGACGTTTGCGTGTCGCCCTGTACGGACCGCAAACGGCGCACACAGCGCGGCTGGTGGCGGGTAAGCTTGCTGACCGCTTTCCGCTTCTCGCTTCTCGCTTCTCGCATCCACCCCGTTCAGGAGATTGAAATGAAATCACAACTCATCGGCGCCTTGGCCGTGTGCGCCTTGGCCGTGCCGGCCGCGCTGTTCTTTGCACCCCATGCCGCCAACTCGCAGATCCGCGCCAACCCGAGCTTTCAGGTGATCGGCGCGTCGGCCAGCGGCAACACCAGCACGGCGTGGTTTCATGATCCGTCATCGGGCCGGGCCATCGCTTGTCAGACGGTGGTGACCGCCACCAGCGGGCTCACCGGCATCCAGTGCGCGACGGCCAAGCTGCCGCAGGACACGCCCTGACAACAGCTTGACCGCGCGGCGCTCGGCCTGAGTTGATTCAGGCCGGTTGGTCGGGTTGCGCCGCGTTGTCGGCCTCGCTCTTGTCCATGTGGTTCGTGACGGCCTTGACGCCTTCGAAGCCGACCACCGCGGCAATTCCCTTGGTCAGAAACGAAGCGTCCGGATCGAGTTTCTCGGCACCCTCGACGGCGACGACCGCGCCAATGATTTCATTCAGCAAGCCCATGTTTTTCTCCTTGAAAACGGCATCCGCACTTCCATGTGAAAGTGCGATTCATGCTAGCACCGCCCCCTGAAAAAAAGCATGCGCAAAGCCACGCTCCCCGCGTGCTTTACCCGAACTTCACCGCGTTTACATGTGCGGTTTCGCGGCCTCGCGGCCTTGCTTTCGGCCGCGCCGGCTCGGTTGGCCTAGGCCTTGAACCGCGCCGCCAGCGCATCGGCCGCGGCCACCAGCAGGTGCAGGTCGCTGCCCACGCCGACCATGGTCGCGCCCTGTTCCAGGTAGGGCTCGCCCTTGCCGTCCACCGTCAGAATGCCGACCGCCTTGCCCGCGGCTTTGCCGATGGCGATGGCCTTGCTGATGGCGGCCTGCACCACCGGGTGGCCGGGCTGGCCGCGGTGGCCCAGGCTGGCGGCCAGGTCCGAGGGGCCGATGAAGACCGCATCCACGCCGGGCACGCGGCAGATGGCGTCGAGTTCGTCCAGCGCCTCGCGTGACTCGATCTGCAGCACCAGGGCGATCTCGTCGTTGGCGCGGGCCATGTAGTCCTTGTAGCGGGTGTAGCCGCCGCCGCGGGTGCTGCCGGCCACGCCCCGCAGGCCCTCGGGGGCGAAGCGGGTGTACGACACGGCCTCCAACGCTTCGGCGGCGCTGCGGATGTTGGGCACCATCAGGTTGGTGGTGCCGGCGTCGAGCAGGCGCTTGATGAAGGCCATGTCGTTGGACGGCACCCGCACCACCGCCGCGCTCGGCGTGCCGCGCAGTGCGAGCAGTTGCGTGCTGATGGTGTCGAGGTTGCTCTGCGTGTGCTCCATGTCGAGCAGCAGCCAGTCGAAGCCCGCATGGGCCAGCGCTTCGACCGTGGGCAGGAAGGCGAAGTTGCACCACAGGCCGATGAGCGGGCGGCCAGAGGCCAGGGCTTGCTTGAAGGGGTTGGTGGGTAGGGTGTTCATGTCGGTCTCCGTTTTGGTTGGTGTTGGTTGGGTGGTGGGTCGGCGCTCACCAACCCGTGGTCTCGGTGGTTCGCTCCCTCCCCTCCCGGGGGAGGGCTGGGGTGGGGGCTGGCTGCGGGCGTTACGGATGTCGGTCGCCCTGGTGCGGCGCCTTGCCCCCATCCCAGCTTTCCCGCGGAGGGGGAAGGGGCAAGACAAGAGGCAAGGGTCAAGGCATCAACTGGCCGCCGTTCACTTCGAGAATCTGCCCGGTGACGTAGCCCGCGAGCGTGTCGTCGGCCAGGAACAGATACGCGCCCACGCAGTCGTCCGGCGTGCCGGTGCGGCCCATGGGGATGCTCTTGCGCGCGCCTTCGAGTTGTTCGGGGCTCGAGTTGCGCACATGGAAATCGGTGAGGATCACGCCGGGCGCCACGCCGTTGACGCGCACGCCGTGCGGCGCCATTTCACGCGCGAAGACGCGGGTCATGGTGCTCACGAAAGCCTTGGCCGAACCGTACAGGCCCACGCCTTCGCCGCCGCCGGTGCGGGCTGCGATCGAGGTGGTGTTGATCATGCTGCCGCGGCCCGCGCCGCGCATCACCGGGGCGGCGGCGCGGCAGATGGCGAAGGCGGCGTGCACGTTCAGGCCCATCACGCGGTCGTAGTCTTCGTCGCTGGCCTGCTCCAGCGCGCGCCGGCCGAACATGTCGCCGGCGTTGTTGACCAGCACGTCGAGGCCGCCGAAGGCTTCCACCGTCTTTGCGATCAGCGGGTTGGCGACGGCGCGGTCCTGCAGGTCGCCGGCCAGCGTGATGGCCGTGCCGCCGGCCTGGCGGATGGCCGCGGCCACGCTCTCGGCGCCGTCGCGGTTGTGCGCGTAGTGCACCGCCACCTGCGCGCCGCTGGCGCCGAAGGCCAGCGCCACGGCAGCGCCGATGCCCGAGCCGGCGCCGGTGACCAGCACGCTTTTGCCTTTGAACTGCAGTGCTTTTGAAAAGTCTCTCATGCCAGTGTCTCCTGTGTCGTTGTTTGAATCTTCGTGCGGCGCAGGCCTTCGACCAGCGTCATCGCGTAGTGGGCTGCGTCGACCATGCTGTCGGCACTGGCGATGCCCTTGCCGGCGATGTCGAACGCGGTGCCGTGGTCGACCGAGGTGCGCAGGATGGGCAGGCCCAGCGTGATGTTGACGCCGCTGACCGCGTTCCAGGCGCCGGTGGCCGGGTCGATCGAAAAGCCGAGCAGCTTCACCGGGATGTGGCCCTGGTCGTGGAACATGGCCACCACCGCGTCGAACTGGCCGGCGCGCAGCTTGATGAACACGGTGTCGCCCGCCCACGGCCCCGTCACGGCGTGGCCCGCGGCCGCGTATTCGACGACGACGGGCGCGATGATCTCGCCGTCCTCCTTGCCCAGGATGCCGCCCTCGCCCGCATGTGGATTGAGCCCGGCCACAGCGATGCGCGGCTGGGCGATGCCCAGGGCGCGCAAGGCGTCCAGCGTCACGTCGAGCACGCGGCGCAGGCGCACCGGTGTGAGCCGCTTCGGCACCTCCGACAGCGGGCAATGGGTGGACACATGGGTCACGCGCATGTTGCCGTGGGCCAGCATCATCACGCCGTCGCGCATGCCGGTCAGGTGGGCCAGCATCTCGGTGTGGCCTTCGAACGGATAACCCGCGAGGTGCAGCGCCTCCTTGCACAACGGCGCGGTGACGATGGCGTCGATCTGGCCGGCCTGCGTCAGCTGCACCGCGCGCTCCACCGCCAGGTACGACCACTTGCCCGCGGCGGCCGACACCTGGCCCACGGGCATGAGGCCGTCGACCGGGCCGACGTCCACCATGCGCAACGGCGCGGCGTCCAGCCGCAAAAGATCGGTGGCGCGTTGCAGCGCGGCGCCGCTGCCGAACACCTGCAGTTCGACGCGGCCCTGGCGCACCAGGTCGCGCATGTCGTGGGCGGCCTTGACGATGATCTCGGGGCCGATGCCGGCCGGGTCACCCATGGTCAGGGCCAGGCGGATGGGTTGGGTCATGGGGTGTGTTCCTTCTGTGTCAGGGTGGCCAGTAATGCGGAAAGATCGTCCGGCGCGCCAAAGGCGCCGGAGCGTGAATAACAGGTGACGCCATGCCACACGCCGCCTTGCAGCAGCGCCGCGCCCCAGCCGCCGCGCGGGCCGGCGCGGGCACGCAGGCTCTGCACACCGGCCGCGTGGCACAGGGCCAGCAACGTGTCGCCACCGACCACCACCAGGTTGTCGGGCCGTGGCAGATCGGCGACCAGGCGTCGGGTGCGCTGGCGCAGCAGGCTCGCGGCTACATCGGCGGCCAGCGCTTCCTGGCTCGCCAGGTCGGCACACCGCACCCCGGCCTCCTGCAGCGCACCAAGCTGGCCGCGCAGCACCGGATGTCTGCTGGCGGTGACAACGTGCGTCAGCCCCGGGCTGGTGTGGCCTGCGGCGAGCGGTGCACGGCGGGCCTGGCGTGCCAGCGCCCAGGCCAGGCCGGCGCTGCCGCACCACAGCCAGCGGCGCGAAGTTGCGGCCTCGGTCGGCGCCAGCTGCGCCAGCGCGGCCAGGTCGGCGTCGCAGGTGACGTCGGGCACCAGCACGCCGCCGGCGGGCAGGCCGTCGACATCGCTGCCAAGGCGCGCTTCGATGCCGAGCGCGGAAAACGCATCAGGCACCGCCAAGGCCGCCGACTCGGCACCGGTGACCCAGTGTTGTCCTCGGCTGGTGACGCGGCCTTGCGCGGGGAAGCCAGGTGCGAACACCGCGCCGTCGAAACCGCCGTGGCGCAGCAGCCAGGCGACCTCGGCAAAGCTGTTGCCACGCAGCAGGCTGTCGACCTTCTTGAACGCGAAATGCCCCGGCGCGGTGAACCAGGGCAGGCAAGCCTGCAACGCGTCGGCCATGGCCTGTGGCGCGACGTCGCGCGTGCCCGTGGCCAGCGCCTGCACGGGAGCATCACCGTGCACCAGCCGAGGCAGCAGCGACACCGGCAAGTCGCCACTGCCGGAGAAAGCCGCGGCCGTGTCCAGCGCGCCGGTGAGGTCGTCCGCGAGGATGCGCCAACCCCGCATCACGGCCGCACCATCATGGCTGCGTTCATGCCACCGAGACCTGCGTCACCTTCAGCCCGGCCTGCGTCAACGCTTCCAGCGCCAGGGCCGGCACACCGCTGTCGGTGATGACTTCGCCGAACTCGCCGAGCGCGCAGATCGTCATGAAGGCGCGCGGGCGAAACTTGGACGAATCGACGAGCAGCCGCCGGCTGGTGGCGGCCTGCATCAGCGCGCGCTTCACGGCCGCGACTTCCGGGTCGGTCTCCGACAGCACCCCATCGGTGAC
>JAQGMQ010000672.1 GCA_028292305.1 Rhodoferax sp. | reverse complement strand
TCCTGGACGTGACGCAGAACTTCTCGTGCAACCTGGGCGTATTGCTTGAGTTCGGCTGGTGGTGCCCAGTCTTCGTTCTCCGTCGAAAATACCAGCACCTCGCTGTCTGCAATCGTTCGCCGACCTTCGCGGTTGCAGCGGCCAGCGGCTTGTGCAATGAAATCGAGGCCGGCTTCGGCGCGCAGTACAGTCGGAAAATCAACATCCACAACCGTTCTTGGAAAGGAACGGTGTATTTGCCCAGGTCATGCAAATGCCCGCTGACGACAGCCAATATCTCGGCGCCGAACTCGCGCGCAAATGCGCCTGCAAATGACCCCACGGCTTGCGAGTGGTCTGGCAGCAGTTGCCAGCGCTCTTCACTCTGGCCCTTGATTGAATGCGCAAAAAACAAAGGCCGCTTTGCAGCGGCCTTATCGACAGTCCTAGAGTTGATTTCCGAAGGCTGTTGATTTGTCATCAGCCATGGTATTCGACTCGGTGTCGATCGTTACATATTGTGAATGTGCTTTTTAACAGTTGACTTCAAACCAACAACGCATTCACCCGCTTCACATAAGCCGCCGGGTCCGCCGGCATCCCACCTTCGGCCAGCAGCGCCTGGTCGAACAAGATGTGCGCCAGGTCGTTGAAATGCACCGAGCCTTCGAGCTTTTTCACCAGTGGATGATCGGCGTTCACTTCCAGCACGGGCTTCACTTCCGGCGCGCTCTGGCCGGCCTGTTTCAGCATGCGGGCGAGCTGCGTGCTCATGCCGCCGTCCTGCACCACCAGGCAGGCCGGTGAGTCGACCAGGCGGGTCGTCACGCGCACGTCTTCCACTTGGTCCTTCAGCGCTTCCTTGAGCTTGGCGAGCAACGGCTTGAAGGTTTCGGCGGCTTCTTCGGCGGCCTTCTTTTCGGTTTCGTCGAGCAGGCTGCCCAGGTCGACGGCGCCCTTGGCGACCGACTGGAGTGCCGTGCCGTCGAACTCGTTGATGTAGTTCAGCGCCCACTCGTCCACGCGGTCCGTCATCAGCAGCACTTCGATGCCCTTCTTGCGGAACACCTCGAGCTGCGGGCTGTTCCTGGCAGCAGCGGCATTGTCGGCGGTGATGTAGTAGATGGCTTCCTGGCCTTCCTTCATGCGCGCCTTGTAGTCGGCGAACGAGACGCTCACGGTGTCGCTGGTGGTGCTGGCAAAGCGCAGCAGCTTGGCCAGGCGTTCGCGGTTGGCGAAGTCTTCGCCCAGGCCTTCTTTCAGCACCGCGCCGAACTCGGCGTAGAACGCGCTGTACTTGCCGGCCTGTGCCTTGTCCTCTTCGCTGACCACGTCGGTGACGTCGGCTTCAACCTTGGCTTCCGGCAGCGTGTCGTGCTTGGCCAGGTCTTCCAGCATGCCCAGCACGCGCTTGGTGCAGCCTTCGCGGATGGCTTTCACGTCGCGGCTTTCCTGCAGCAGTTCGCGGCTCACGTTGAGTGGCAGGTCGCTCGAATCGACCACGCCTTTCACGAAGCGCAGGTAGCTTGGCAGCAGGGCTTCGGCGTCGTCCATGATGAAGACGCGCTTCACGTACAGCTTCAGGCCGCCCTTCTTGTCGCGGTTCCACAGGTCCATTGGCGCCTTGGCCGGCACATACAGCAACTGCGTGTATTCGGTGCTGCCTTCGACACGGTTGTGGGTGTAGGCCAGCGGGTCGTCGTGGTCGTAGCTGATCTGCTTGTAGAACTCTTTGTATTCTTCAGGCGTGATGTCTTTCTTGGCGCGGCTCCACAGCGCACTGGCCTTGTTGACGGTTTCCCATTCGTCGGTGGTGACCATCTCGCCACCCTTGTTGTCGTCGCCTTCTTTCCACTCTTCCTTCTTCATGAGGATGGGCAGAGAGATGTGGTCCGAATATTTGCTGATGACGGACTTGAGCTTCCAGGTGCTCAGGTAGTCGGTCGCGTCGTCGCGCAGGTGCAGCGTCACGCTGGTGCCGCGCTGTGGGCGGTCGATGGTTTCCACCTCGAAGTCACCGGTGCCGCCGCTGACCCAGCGCACGCCTTCAGCGGTGGGCAGGCCGGCACGGCGCGATTCCACGGTGATCTTGTCGGCCACGATGAAGCCGGAGTAGAAGCCCACGCCGAACTGGCCGATCAGCTGCGCGTCCGACTTCTGGTCGCCGCTCAGCTTGCCCATGAATTCCTTGGTGCCGCTTTTGGCGATGGTGCCCAGGTTGGCGATGGCTTCGGCTTCCGACAGGCCGATGCCGTTGTCGGCAATGGTCACCGTCTTGGCTTCCTTGTCGAAGGTCACGCGCACTTCGAGATTCGGCGCGTCCTCGTACAGGCCGGCGTTGTTCAGCGCTTCGAAGCGCAGCTTGTCGCAGGCGTCGGAGGCATTGGAGATCAGCTCGCGCACGAAGATCTCGGGATTCGAGTACAGCGCGTGCGTGACGAGGTGCAGCAGTTGGGCCACTTCGGCCTGGAAGGACAGCGTTTGTTTGGTCATGGGTGGGTCGCAAAAAGAATGAACACCAAAGCGTCGGCACACCGACGCTGCGAGCAGCCTTCAATTATGGCCCGCCGACGGAAGTTCAAGACGCCCGTCGCTGCGGCGCACCCGATGCGCCGCGGACAGGGCCCGCAAATCACGCATCGAAGTCGTACACGATGCAAAAACCGGCAGATAATATGTATGCAAATAGCAAATTTTCGCCAAAAGTCATCAGATTCGGACATGTCCGAGTTGTGGTTCTCACAAACTGCGACGAAGATGCGACCCCGGTTTGCACCGCGCTCCAAAGTTGGAAGCGACAAACCCATCAACAAGCAAAAGGAAAAAATCATGGACAGCAATCTCAAGAAGTGGTCGGCCGAATTTTTGGGCACCTTCTGGCTGACCTTCGGCGGCTGCGGCAGTGCGGTGCTGGCGGCTGCGTTTCCGGGCGTGGGCATCGGCCTGCTCGGTGTGTCGCTGGCCTTCGGTCTCACGGTGGTGACAGGCGCTTATGCCTTCGGCCCGATCTCGGGCGGGCACTTCAACCCGGCCGTGTCGATCGGCCTGGTGGTTGGCAAGCGGTTCCCGGCGTCGTCCCTGCCTGGCTACATCGTGGCGCAGGTGCTTGGCGCGATCGCGGCCGGCGCAGTCCTTTACGTCATTGCCACGGGCAAGGTCAGCGGGCCGGTCGACGTAGGTGGTTTCGCCAGCAACGGTTATGGCGAGTTGTCGCCGGGCAAGTACAGCATGATGGCCGTGCTGCTGTGTGAAGTGATCATGACGGCGATCTTCCTCATCGTGATCCTGGGCGCTACCGCCAAGCGCGCGGCCGGCGGCTTCGGCGGCCTGGCCATCGGCCTCTGCCTGACCTTGATCCACCTGGTGTCGATCCCGGTGTCCAACACCTCGGTGAACCCGGCGCGCAGCACCGGCGTGGCGCTGTTCGCCAAGACGGCGGCGATGGGTGATCTGTGGCTGTTCTGGGTCGCGCCGATCGTTGGCGCCATCGTCGGCGCGGTCATCTACAACGCGCTGCTGAGCGACGAATGACGCGTTTGCATCGCGCATGAAAAGGCCGCGGTTCTCCGCGGCCTTTTGTTTGCGCAGCGCGTGAACACCCCCGTCAGGGCGTCGCCGACATCCGCTCCAGCAGCGCCTGCGCTTCCTCGAACTCAAAGCCATCCACCGCACGCTGCAACGCTGCGAAGTCCTCCGGCGAAGCGCTGTGCAACGCGGCACGGTGCGTCTGCAGCACGGCAGCGGCCTCGGCGTCGTTGTCGCGCAGCAGGGGCATCAGAACGGCAACGGCGGCCGCCAGGTCTGCCGCTCCATCGGCTGTGGAAGCATCAGCGGCGGGCGCGGGAGCGGCTGCCAGGGCGTCCTGTGCGAGCAGGTCGCTCAACGGCCGCAGCAGCCGCTGCAGCGCGTCGTCCAACAGGGCGAGCCCGGGCTGCAGGCTATCGGTCGGCGCATGTTCGCGGATTGCCTGCTCCAGGGCCGCCGCCAGCTCGGGCACCTGGTGGCTGCCCAGGCTGGCCGACACGCCGCGCAGCGTGTGCGCGAAACGCTCGGCGCCCACCGTGTCGCCTTGCGCGAGCGCCTGCCGCATCGGTTCAATGCCCGCCGCATAGCTGGCCGAGAAACGGCGCAGCAGATCGCGGTAGAGGTCGTGTCGCCCCATGACGCGGCGCAGGCCGGCGGCGGCGTCCAGGTCTGGCACCTGGCTCAGGTCGAGGGCCGCTGGCGGCGCGGGTGCGGCGACGGGCGGTGCGGTCTGCGTGGTGGCGACGGGTACGTCCACGGCAGCGTTGGCCAAGGGGCTCACACGCGGACGAATCCACTGCAGCAAAACCATCCACAAGGCGTCCGGATCGATCGGCTTGCTGACGAAGTCGACCATGCCGACGGCGCGGCAGCGTTCGCGGTCGGCTTGCATGGCGTTGGCCGTCATCGCGATCACGGGCACGGCGTCCAGCGCGGGCATGGCGCGCAGCAGACGCGTGGCTTCCAGCCCGTCCATCTCGGGCATCTGCATGTCCATCAGCACGATGTCGTAGGGGCGGGCCTGGGCCATGTCCACGGCGATGCGGCCGTTTTCGGCCACGTCCACCACCAGGCCGGCGTCTTTCAGCAGCTCGGTTGCCACCAGCTGGTTGATCTCGTTGTCCTCGGCCAGCAGCACCCGGGCGCCGCGCAGCGCCCGCACGCGGTCGAGCAGCGGCGAGCTTTCTTCACGGCTTTGGGTGCGGGGCAAGGCGGGTGCGCCGCTGAGCATCTGCATCATGGTGTTGAACATCACCGAGGCGTTCACCGGCTTTGTCAGGATGTCCTGGATGCCGACGTCGGCCGCGGGCTCGCGCACGTCGTCGCGGCCGAACGCCGTCACCATGGCCATCTTGGGCGGGGGCGTCAGCGCCAATCCGCGGATGCCCGCGGCAGTGGCGATGCCGTCCATGCCGGGCATCTGCCAGTCGAGCAGCACTACGTCGAAGGCCTGGCCGGTGGCCGCTTCCTGGACCATGCGGATGGC